>JAOUGG010000339.1 GCA_029857855.1 Acidimicrobiia bacterium
TCGTCCTGGGCCTGCAGTTCGCCATCCTCGGGGTCGGTCTCACGCTGGTTTACGGTCTCGGCGGTGTCGTGAACCTGGCCCACGGGCAGATGGCGGTGCTGGCCGCCATCTTCACCTCCCGCCTCATCGACAGCGGTCTGCCGACCGTGGCCGCCGTTGCGGTCGGTGTCCTCGGGATCGGGCTGCTCGGCATCGTGCTCGACCGCACCCTCATGCAGCCTGTCTACCGGCAGCGGGGCGAGGCTCGGATCCTGCTCGGTCTGCTGCTCATGCTCGGTGTCGGGTTCGTCATCGACGGCGTCCTGGAATGGCGCTACCCGATCGAGGCGCTGAACCTGCGCATCGCCGGCGAACCGTTCACGATCGGTGGACTGAAGATCCGCCGCGGTTCGATCGTGGCCTCCGGTACCGCCGTCGCGGTCGGCCTGATGCTGGTCGCCTTCTTCCGCTACACCACCTTCGGCCGGGCCACCCGCTCGGTGATCCAGGATGAGGAGGGAGCCCGCCTCTGCGGCATCAACCCGGCGGTGGTTCGGACGGTCATCTTCGGCCTCAGCGGCCTGCTGGCCGGGATCGTCGCCATCACCCAGTCGATGACCAGCCCGGTCGTCTCGACCGCAGGGGTCAGCCTGACGATCTTCGCTCTCATCGTCGCCGTGGTCGGCGGCCTGGGAAGCGTTTCCGGGGCCTTCTTGGCCGGGATCCTTCTCGGCGTGGTCAACACGTTGTCGGCCTTCTACATCGGAACGTTCGTCAGCAGCATCATCCTGGTGGTCGCGGCTGCGGTGACCATCCTGTTCCGCCCGCAGGGCATCCTGGGGACCGGCTGATGGCCGCCGCAAGAGCCAACGTCAACGACACCATGTGGGCCTACCTGCCCATCGCCATCGTGGTGGCGGTGTTGGCGCTGGTGCCGATTCCGTTCGTCGACTCGCGCTCGATGATGCTCGTCGTCACCACCGGCCTGCTGTTCGCCGCCTATGCCATTGCGTTCAACCTGATCTTCGGCAGCACCGGTCAACTCTTCCTCTGCACCGGGGCGCTGGCCGGTATCGGCGGGTTCGGCTCGGCCATCGTCAGTGACCGATACGGCATCCCGTTCGTCATCACGATGGTCGGTGCCGCGCTGCTGGCCGGTGCGTTCGGTGGGCTGTTGAGCTGGGTGGCGGTCAGCCGGTCCCTCGACACGATCTTCACCGGCATCGTCACACTGGCCTTCTCGCTGTCGTTCGAGAACTTCGTCCTCGGCAGCCGGGACCTGACCGGGGGCGAGAACGGGCTGCCGATCTCGGCTGGTGGTGAGAGCATCGTCGGGGGCCAGGTCGCCCCGTACTATGTCTTTCTCGCCCTG
The DNA here is from genome assembly GCA_029857855.1 of Acidimicrobiia bacterium. GTDB lineage: Bacteria > Actinomycetota > Acidimicrobiia > Acidimicrobiales > SZUA-35 > JAHELU01. Next base: position 1,352 of record JAOUGG010000339.1, read on the forward strand.
GTTGCCGCCTACCTGATCATCTACCGGTTGATCCAGCGATCTCATATCGGTTTGGCATTCCGGGCTCTGCGCGATGACGAAGTGGCGGCCGAGCTGGCCGGTGTCGACGTGGCCCGGTACCGGATCATCGCCGGGATCGTCGGGTCGATCATGTTGGGCTTGGCCGGCGCCTGTTTCGCGCACTACCGGGGCTTCATCGGCGACACCACCTACGGGTTCGGCAGCGTCGATGCCCGGGTACTGGTGATGTTGGCCTTCGGCGGCATTGGTTCGCTCGTCGGGCCGATTCTCGGTGCCGCGGTGTTCACGCTGCTCGACGAACTCCTGGTCGACTACGCCCAGCTCCGTGAGGTGCTGTACGGCACCGTCACCGTGATCCTGTTCCTGAGTTTCCGTCAGGGCGTGGTAGGAGCGATCACCAACCGGTTGCGCCGTCGAACCGTGGTCGACCCGGTGGTTGGTGGCTCGGTCTCCGAGGACCGCGCCGACAAACCGACCGAACCCGTTTCCTGAGAGTCGGCGGTCTCTCAGAACAGTTCCATGTACTCCTCGTGCTCCCAGTCGGTCACGGTCGACAGGAAGCGGTTCCACTCGGCTCGTTTGATGCCGACCAGGTAGTCGACGAAGGGGTCTCCGAGCGCCGTCCGGTAGACGGCGCTGCCGTCGAAGCGGTCGATGGCCTGCCCGAGGTAGGTGGGAAGGCGCGGTCCGGCCTCCTCACCGTAGGGGGAGTCGGCGCTCGGGGGTGGCTCCTCCTTGGCGTCGAGACCCAGCCGGCCGCTTACCATCTGGGAGGTGAGATACAGGTATGGGTTGGCTGCGGGGTCGCCGACCCGGTTCTCGATGCGGGTGGCGGGATCGCCCGACCGACCGATGATGCGGAGCATCGCCCCCCGGTTCTGGGATCCCCACGATGCCCGGAGCGGTGCCAGCGATTCGGCCCGGTAGCGCTTGTAGCCGGTCACGGTTGGTGTGGTGAGCAGGCACGACTCGGCGGCGTTGCCCAGCAGGCCGGCAAGGTAGTGCCGTCCGCTGTCTGCAAGGGGTGATCCGGAGGTCGGCCCGAACGGCGCGCCCGACGGGGTGCCTGACGGGGCGCCTGGCGGCAGGGCGAACAGGTTGGTGCCGTCGTCACCGTCGACCAGGGACTGGTGGAGATGCCAGCCGGAGGTGAACGAACCGGGTACGTGGGGCCGACTCATGAACGTGGCCAGCAACCCGTGGCGGCGGGCGATCTGGTTGACGGCGGCACGGAGGAGGAGCGCCTGGTCGGCCACCTCCAGCGCCCCGCCGGGTGAGAAGGTCATCTCGACCTGGCCGGGTCCGAGTTCGATCTCCAGCGAACGGGGTGGCAGCCCGAGGGCCGTGAGATTGGAGCGGAGAGGCTCGAGCAGCGGCTCGATGGTGTCGAACCGGTTCTCGCCGAGATACATCCATCCCGGATGGATGGGGGACAGGTGGGCGGACCGGGGGCCGGTCGGCGTTGTGCTGTTCGGTGCCCTCGATCCAGACCCCGCTTCCCGGTGATAGAGATGGAACTCGACCTCCAGCCCGGCCACGAGTCGTCGGCCGGTCGAACGCATCTCCCGATCGAGCATCGCACACAGGCGACGGGTGCTGAACTCGATCGCTGCACCGTCGGGCGTCACCAGGTCGCACAGGAGCCAGCCTGTGCCGGCGGCCCACGGCAGAACCCGGAAGGTCGAGGGGTCGGGCACCATCATCATGTCGCCCGCGCCGGTCATCCACGGCTGGTCCAGCCCTCCGCCGGCCGCCCACACCGGGTACACGTTGTTCTGGCCGGTGTCCTTCATGAGCAGGGCGCTGGTGATGCCGACCCCGTCGGTGAAGGCGTCGGCGACGAGATCGGCGCGGATGGTCTTGCCCCGGAGCACCCCGTGGACATCCGCGAAGGCGAGACGAATGCTGTGGAGGCCGCGGCCTTCGATCTCGCTGACAACGTGGCCGACGCGGTCGGTCCGGTCATCGGTGGCGAGATCGGTGTGTTCGATGAGTCGATCACTCCATTGGGACCCATGGTTCGTCGGCCCGTCGCCGGTTCCGCCGGCCATCAGTCGGTCAGCTCCGCGGCCCAGGGGGCGGCGGCCCGGCGTTTACCTTCGTGTTCCCGCCAGCAGGTGTCGAGCTCGGCCGCTCCTGGTCGACCGGCATGGCCTGCGTCGGCGCCCGCCCCTGCGTCGGCGCCCGCCCCTGCGTCGGTGGCCGAGCGCCAGTAGGCGACGGCATCGACGGCGGCCGGGCCCGACAACTCGGCCGGTGCCGCCGATCCGATCAGCGTCTCGAGAGATGGATCGCTCATGGCGGCCAGCATCATGCGCCGCTGGGTTCGGATCCCGACGTCCGACGGACTCAGATGCTCTTTGGTGCGGTCGTGGATCGTGCCCGGCGACTCGACCGCCCACTGGTCGTGCACGTTGATGTCGAGCCCGAGGCCGGTGTAGGTGGTGGCCGCCTGCTCGGCCGGGTCGTGGTTCCAGTTGTTGCTGCGGTTGGTGCGCGGCCGGTAGTCGGGCAGCTCGACGGCATCGATTCGCTGGGCCCGCATACGTTCGGCGTCGACCGGGTCGCCGTAGCTCACGAACATCGAGTACCAGTAGCACGAGTGGTCGTCGATCGGGACGTGCCACTGGGTGATGGCGATCTCGGCACTCATGGGGATGGTGATGGCGTTGGGGAACACGCAGTTCGTGATGCGGACATGCGTGAAACGTGGGACCGTGTCGCCGCCGTAGTCCCGCAGGGTCACGAGCCGGAAGCCGTAGCCGGTCGGCTCGACGGTGATCTCGGGGCTGGCGACCTCGCGCATGAGCACGGTGGTGGGCACGCCGGTGTCGCCGATCGTGGCTCGGAACTGGAGGCCGTAGTCCTCTTCGACGTCGCCGAGGAACCGGTGGAGGAACGATGCATGACTCGGGTCGATGCCGACCTCGTGGGCCTGCAACCAGTTGCAATCCCACAGGCCCTTGAACGCGAAGACCTGCTCGGGCGGGGCGGTGAAGGCATCGAGACCGGGGAGCGGGGCCGGTTTGCCGTCGCCGAGCCAGGCCCAGACGATGCCGTTGCGCTCCCGGACCGGGTAGGCGGACTGCCGGACCCGCGTGCAGAAGGTGCTACCCGCAGGCTCGGCCGGTGTTTCGAGGCATGCGCCCGTGTGATCGAACAGCCAACC
>JAOUGG010000340.1 GCA_029857855.1 Acidimicrobiia bacterium
CGTTTCGAGCTGTCGCAGTGCTCGACGAGCTGATCGCCGAGGATCCCGACAACGGCGACGACTATCTCCGGATCCGCCAACGGCTACTGGCAACCGCCAACTGAGTCACCGCATCTGGTTCGGCTTCGGGACCGGTATCCCCACTTGTAACTGGTTTTCGTATCGAAGAAGGACGTCCACGTGATCGACCGCACCATCAAGAAATGCCTCGGCCAGATGATCAAGGGGGTCCAGGTCGTCGCGGTCCACCATGACGGTTCGACCAGGGCCTACACGTCGCACTGGGTGTGTCAGATTTCATTCGACGAGCCGATCGTCATGGCGTCGATCAGCTCGAAACACGACACCTATCCACTCCTCCTCGCCGCCGAACGATTCACCGTCTCACTGCTCGCCGCCGACCAGATCGCCGAGGGCCAGTACTTCTCGTATCCGGGTCACAAGTTCAAGTACGCAGCGCCCGAGTTCATCGAGCACGACGAGAACGGCGATCCGTATGTGCCGAACTCCATCGCCTATCTGATGTGCGACGTGTTCGACCGGATCGAGCGGTTCGACCACGATCTTGTTCTGGCCACCGTCTCGTCGGTTCGGGAGGGAAGGCTGAAGGAGCCGCCGTTGCTCTACTCCGCCCGTCACGGCTGGCGAGCCACGGGCGACAACGCCCGGGAGAAGGGGCGGTCGGTCCGCGACGAACTCCTGGCCAGAGTCGATGAGGTCGACGGCGGTTCGCAGGGATAGCCGCCCGCTGTCCAACCGTCCGTAGGGGCCAAGGGCCTGTCCGGTAGCATTGGTTCCGTGAAACGACGCACCAAGATCATCGCAACGATCGGACCGGCCTGCTCAGACTCGACCACCCTCAAGTCCATGATCGAGGCCGGCATGGATGTGGCCCGGCTCAACCTCTCCCATGGTGACGTCGAGGATCACATCACCCGCCTACATCAGCTGCGGGAGATCGCGGATGCGGTCGGCCGCCCCCTCGGGGTGATGGCCGACCTCCCCGGCCCGAAGGTGCGGCTCGGAATGTTCGAAGAGCCGCTGATGCTTTCGATAAACGACGAGATCCTGCTCGAACCGGGGGAGGGTCCGTCGAAGCCGGATCGGTTCATGGTCGGCTACGAGAGTCTCCTTTCCGATGTCCACACCGGCGATCGGCTGGCCATCGGTGACGGCACCATCGTTCTCGACGTGGTCGAACACCTCGACTCGGCCCTCAAGGCCCGGGTCATGTTCGGCGGAACCGTCCAGGGCCGCCCCGGTCTCCACATCCCGTCGGACCGCCTGAAGCTCACCACCCCGACCGCCGATGACCTCCGGCTTCTCGACGCCATGGTCGAGAACGACGTCGACATGATCGCTCTGTCGTTCGTGCGTTCGGCCCACGACGTTCGTCGGGTCGGCCTCGAGCCGACACCTAGAGGTCCGCTGGTGGTGGCGAAGATCGAGACCCGGGCCGCGGTCGAGAACCTCGACGGCATCATCACCGAATCCGGAGCCATCATGGTGGCCCGCGGCGATCTGGGAACCGAGTGCAGCATCGAGGACCTCCCGCATCTCCAGAAGAAGATCATCAGCCGTTGCATCGCACTCGGGCGTCCAGCGATCACGGCGACCCAGATGCTCGAATCGATGATCACCGCGCCGGCTCCCACCCGGGCCGAGGCGTCCGACGTGGCCAACGCCGTCTTCGACGGCACCAGCGCCGTCATGCTCTCAGCCGAGACGGCCATCGGCCAGGACCCGGCCCATGTGGTCGCCACCATGGCGCGTATCGCACTCCATGCCGACCAGGAGTTCAACTACGACCACTGGGGCAAGGACCTCCAGCGGGAGCACCTCGTCGAACGCCAGGGCACCGACTCGGCGGTCACCGACACGATGACGATGGCCACCTGGCAGGCCGCCCGGGAGATCAACGCCAAAGCCATCGTCTGTATCTCACGATCGGGGTTCACCGTTCGTGCCATCGCCCGGTTCCGTCCGGAGGCACCTATTCTCGGGTTCAGCCCCGAGGAGCGAACGATCCGCCAGCTCACCATGAGCTGGGGGGCAACGCCGATCAAGATCGACCGGATCGACGACAACGTCACCACGGTCCACAAGGTTCTCGAACTGGCCAAGTCGCTGGGGCATCTCCGCACGGGCGATGTCGTTGCGGTTCTGGGCGGAAGCTCGGCCACCATCGGCGCCACCGACACGCTTCGAATGGTGCGGTGTCCCTGACCCGATGAGTCCTTCCTCTTCGGGCTCCAATGCCCGAAACGTGATCGAACGTGCCCGTCGGCTGGCTCGCCGCGCGGTCGGGCGACGTCGGGTGGCTTTCGTCCTCTCCGGAGGTGGCAATCTGGGAGCGGTACAGGTAGGCATGTTGCGCGCCCTCGCCGACGCGGGTGTGGTGCCCGACCTGATCGTCGGCTGTTCCGTCGGCGCCATCAACGGCGCGGCGTTCGCCGCCGAACCCGATGAGCGGGGAGTGGAGCGCCTCGACCGAATCTGGGGCCGGATCGCCGACGGGGACCCCGATCTGATGCCGTCGTCGCGATTCGTGCATCCGACGGTGCAGATGGCCCGACGGGGCGAATCCATCCACAGCCAATCACGTCTGGAGCAGTTGCTCGACGAGGAGCTGACCGCCAAGACCTTCAAGCAGCTCCGGATTCCGTTCTCGTGTGTGGCCACTGATGTCGATGCGGCGGAGGAGGTCTGGTTCGATCAGGGGCGGATCGTGCCGGCGTTGTTGGCGTCCGCTGCCCTGCCGGCCGTGTACCCCGCCCGTCGGTTCGCCGGCCGCACACTCATTGACGGGGGAGTGCTGCGGGAGATCCATGTTCATCGGGCGGTCGAGCTCGGGGCGACCGACTTGTACGTTCTCCACGTTGGGCATCTCGACCAACGGCCGAAGGACGTGCAACGTCCGTTCGACGGCGCCGTCCGCGCCTACTGGACGGCCCGGCGCTACCGGTTCGTCGACGACATGCGTCGAGTGCCCGATCACTGCATCGTCCACCGCATGCCGGCGGGCAGCAGCCCGGTCCTGCGGTTCGACGATTTCACCCGCGGTCGGGAGCTCGCCGCTTTGGCCTACGAAGCGGGCGCCTCGTTTCTGCAGACGGGTCGGAGGCCAAGCCCGGTCCTGGGCCCGACGTCGGATCAGCTCGACGAGTCCCAGGAGGAACTGGCCGAACAGTTCGCCGACGAGACCGACCTCGACCGTGTCGAGGGGATCACCGAACTCGAACGCCGCTGATCCCGGCGTCGCACCTTGAACCTCAGTTCGTTTCGGGCACGCCGCTGATCTCGCCACCCAGGTAGGCGGCGATCACGTCCGGGTTGCGCTGAATCTCCTCGGGCACACCTTCGGCGATCTTCTGACCGAAGTCGAGCACCATGATTCGATCCGCAATGTCCATGACCAAACCCATGTCGTGTTCGACCATGATCATGCCGATGCCCAGCTCGCGCCGGATGTCGAGGATGAACCGGGCCATATCCTCGGTCTCCTCCTGGTTCATACCGGCGACCGGTTCGTCGAGCAGGAGCAGCTTCGGATCCATCGCCAGCGCGCGACCCAGTTCGACCCGCTTCTGGATGCCGTAAGGGAGGAGGGCGACCGGGTGTTTGCGCCACGACTCGATCTCGAGGAAGTCGACGATGTCCTCGACCTGACGCCGATTCTCCATCTCCTCCCTCTTCGCCGGGCCGAGCCAGAGCGCACCGGCGAACCAGGACGTCTTCATGCGGATATGACGGCCCAACAGCAGATTGTCGAGCACGGTCATCTGAGGGAACAGCTCGATGTTCTGGAAGGTGCGGGCGATGCCCTTCTCGGCGATCTTGTCGGGACTCATGCCCATGATCGACTCGCCGAGCCAGCGAATATCGCCCTCCTGGGGGGAGTACACCTGCGACAGCGTGTTGAAGATCGAGGTCTTGCCGGCTCCGTTGGGGCCGATGATCGAGAACAACTCACCTTCGTTGACGTGAAACGACACGTCGTTGATGGCGGTCACACCACCGAAGCGAAGGGTGATGTTGTCGACTTCGAGGATCTTCATGACAGCCACCGCTTCCTTCGCTTGTAGTGCTTGACGTCCTTGAAGCTCTTTCGCTCGCCGTCGCCGTGTTGGTGCAGTCCGAGGTAGAACTCCTGGACGTCTTCGTCGTTGCGGAGCTTCTCGGCGTCGCCGTCCATCACGATCTTGCCGGTCTCCATGATGTAGCCGGCGTTGGCGATCGACAGCGCCATGGCGGCGTTCTGCTCGATGAGGAGCACGCTGGTGCCCTCGGAGTTGATGTCGGCGATGACGCTGCGCACCTGCTCCACCAGCAGCGGGGCGAGGCCCAGCGATGGCTCGTCGAGAATCAGCAACTTCGGTTCGGCCATCAAGGCTCGGCCGATCGCCAGCATCTGCTGCTCTCCACCGGAGAGGTACCCGGCCGTCTGATTGTGGCGCTCTTTGAGCACCGGGAACAGGCCCATGATCCGGTCGTAGTTCGCCTTTTCGTTGCCTCTGTTGGTGAACGCTCCCGTGGCC
>JAOUGG010000341.1 GCA_029857855.1 Acidimicrobiia bacterium
GTTGCGTTAGTCGTGTTCGGCGCTGGGACTCTCACTGCAACCGTGGCACCAAACGTCACCGTTCTCATCATCGGCTGGTCGTTCCTCGAGGGCCTCGGGGCGGCGGCCCTCATTCCGCTCTCCATCTCCATGATCTCGGTGAATTATTCGGGCACGAAGAGGGCCGTTGCGTTCGGGATCGTCGGGGGATTCCAGGCTGTCGCCGCCGCCACTGGCCCGATCGTCGGTGGGTTCCTCGCCACTACTCTGTCGTGGCGAGTGGCCTTCGGGTTCGAAGCGGTCGTCGTCGTTGTCGTGATCTTCCTGCTCAGGTACGTCGTGGGCGCTCCGACCCGCCGCGACCAGCAATTGGACTTGGTCGGCGTAGCGCTCTGGGCCTGCGGCCTCACGTCGATCGTGCTCAGCGTCCTCCTAGCCGGCTACTACGGCTGGTGGAATGCTCGTCGCCCCCTGACTATCGGCGGCCGGGACCTCACGCCGTGGGGGTTCTCGCCAACACCTGTGCTGGCCCTCTTCGGACTCCTGGTCCTCGTAGCCTTCGTACACCGGACCCGACGCCGAGTCGCTCGCTCCGAGGCGCCACTGTTCTCGTTCGGAACGTTCGCCAATGCCAACTACCGGGCGGGGATCGCCACCGACGCGTTGGAGTCGTTGCTCATCGCAGGGATGTTGTTCATCGTGCCCGTCTTTCTCCAATCCGGCCGCGGCTTTTCCGCTCTCGAGGCTGGGGTCGCGTTGCTTCCCTTCTCGCTGGCAATATTGGTAGCTGCCCTGGGCCTTCCCAGACTGGGCGAACGGGTGTCGCCCAAACTCCTCATCCAGGTCGGGACCGTCCTGATCGGCGTCGGGCTGATCTGGTATCGGTCCGTTTCGGGCGGAACCTTCGACCGCGTCGACCTAATCGGACCCTTCGCGACGATCGGTTTCGGTATCGGCGCGCTGCTCTCGCAGGTTGCCAACGTCACCCTGGCGGGTGTCAGCGAACAGGAGCGGGGGAGTGCGACGGGGGTCTACAACACGGGCAAAGAGCTTGGCACCTCGCTCGGCACCGCGATCATCGGCACGGCCATGCTCGTGTCGTTCTTCCAGTTTTCCGTGGACGCCGCTGCTCAGACAGTCGGCGAGGATCTGAGCGTCCAACAGGCGCGTACTCTCGCCATCGATCTCGAGGATGCCGAACAACGCCTCGACGACGCTGAGTTGATCCAGGTGGTTCAGGCCGAGATACCGGCCCTGACCATCGAGGACATCGATCGAATCGCCGCCGATTCGTGGACCGCGGCTCACCGACGGGCTGTGGAGACCGCATTCGCTGTGGCCGTTCTGACCTTCGCCGCTTGCACGTTCCTGAGGACTCCGCGCCAGTCCTGAGACTGTCCAGCCGGGTGTAGGGAGGCTTTCATTGACCCGAAGCGGATGCGTTTCACAGCAGCCCCGATGGTTGCAGCCGCCAGTCGAATCAGCCGGCCAGCACCTTTGCTTTGGCCCGGGCGTATTCATCGTCTGCGAGGGCCCCGCTTGTGTGCAGCGCATGCAGGCTCTCCAGCTGTTCGGCCATCCCGCGCTCAGCTGTGGGACCCGGGCGAACCTGCTGGCCCGCTGAGCGCAACTGGCTTCTGGCGTCGCGGGACAGGTCGTCGATGGTGACGTCCGGGAACTCCTCCATGGTGCGTCGACGGAGGGCGACGATGGCGCCGATGATGAGCGCGACGAGGATGAGTGCGGTCACCCTCCCTTCGAAGGCGTTCCCGGGGCTCCACAGATAGACGAGCAGGAGCAGCACGGCGGTCCCTCCGGCCACCCGCTCGGCCGAGGCGTTCATGGCAGGAGCAAGCAAACGCCGCGCCGCCACCGCCCAGCGGCGTTCACCGAGCAGCGTTGCGAACACGGCGACGAGGAGGCCGTACGTGATGCCTGCCCAAGCGATCTGTCGGATGGCACCGGTGACGGCGTAGGCGGCCACATTCGCCCAACTGAACGACCCGGGATCGGCGACGAGGGCGTCGACAAGGAGGCGAACGGCAATGACCCGCACGATCAGAGCGACCACGCCCACCCCGATGAGGCTCAGCCCGACGTTGCGAAGGACCTCCAGGCGGCGGTCCGGGGCGAGGTACACAGCGGCGGCGTAGAGGACGACGACGACGACGATCAAGAACCAGTTCATGAAATCGAGAACGGCCACCGCCGTCCGTGCCGCGGTCAACTCGTCCGACTCGAACACCGTGATCTGACCGGCGTCCTCGGGTAGGCGGTCGAGGAATGCGGTGGAGAGTCCCAACCGTTCGCCGACGACCACGAGCAGTTCGCCGAGGTCGAGCGTCACAGCCCCGTCGGCGGTCGAGACGCCGGGGCCGGTCTCGTCGCGGAGGATGTTGACGAGCGTCTGGTGAGCTGTCCGGTTCACGTTGAGCCATGTCGTGCGGAACAGCTCCGAGGCGATGAGCCGTTCGGCTCCGCTCGTTGCGGGCCCTCGGAGGGCGCCCGAGATCGGCCCGGCCAGCCCTTTGTAGTCGTCGGGGAGCTGCGCCTCGAGCTCGGCGGACACGTCGAGCTCGGCATAGAGCTCGTCGACGAGGTACGTGGACAGGGCTTGCTGGACTTCGGGTTTGGCGAGTAGCTCGTCGCTCAGTTCCACCCAGGTGTCGGTGTCCAAGGCTTGGACTCGGATCCACGTGGAGAAGACGCTCACGAATGCCACGAGCGTCGCCAGTGCGATCAACGAGCCGGGCAACAGCCGGCGCGTGTCGGAGCCGGGCGAACTCTCGGTCGCACCCATCGGTTCATCGGGACTGTCCGCGGCCATGCGTCGTATCCTATACTCCGAGGTCATGCTCGGCGTCATCCCATTCGATTCGGCCTGCGGTGGGTGTCGACCGCGGTCAGTTGGTAGACCTTGCCGACTCCTTTGAGATGACCGATGTAGAAGCTGTCAACGGCGACCAGGTCGCCAGGGGCGCCGGCCCAATGACAGAACCCGAACGGTTCGTTCTCGGCAATTGGTTCGGTGATTAGCCCGGCCAGCGACGCCCTCTCGGGTGAAATGTGGGACCTATCGAGGATGCATCGGCGGATTGGTCTAACCTGACGCCACGATCGAGTCGGCTCTCTCGCTGAACGACTACCGGAAGGAGGTTCGATGAACGTATCGATTGCTCGAACGAGAAAGTTGACCGCGCCTCGCTCGGTGCGAGCGCTCGTCTACGTTCTGTTTACGCTTCTCGCCGGCGGTCTGGCCGTCGCCGTTCCTCCCGTAGGTGCGCAGGACCTCGGAGCGGATGACCCCACGGGCGCCCTCGAACTTGCCGAGAAATACGCCCCGATCATGATGCTCAAGGCGCAGGAGGCGACCTGCGACGAGAACGGGGAACCTTACGCGCCGACGTCGGTCGACATTCTGATGGGCAACCCCGAGATCCTGCTACGTCAGCTCGGTACGAATAACCCGGTGATCAAGGCCGGCCCCGAGCCGTCAGATCTCTACGGGCTCGGCGAGGGATTCTTCCTTGACTTCCCAGGCAGCGCCCTTCAACCGGGCTGTATCTACGAGAAGGACTTCGACAAGTACAGCGAGGGTCGACCGGCGGTCGTGTACGCCCACATCGTCAAGCAACCTGAGCACCCGGATCTGTTGGCGTTGCAGTACTGGTTCTATTGGTATTACAACGATTGGAACAACAAACACGAGAGCGATTGGGAGGGCATCCAGCTCCTGTTCTCGGCCTCGACTATCGAAGAAGCGCTGTCCACCGAACCCGACAGTGTTGGCTATGCCCAGCATGAGGGGGGCGAGCGAGTCGACTGGGAGTCGTCGAGGCTGACCCGCGAAGGCACCCATCCGGTCGTGTACTCCTCGGCGGGATCCCACGCAAGCTACATAGGTTCGGCGCTCTATCTCGGACGCGCCGCCAGCGAAGGGTTCGGCTGCGACAACACCGAAGGCCCCTCCGATCGCCTTGCCCCCGATGTCGTGGTTCTCCCCGACTCGGTGAGTGATCCGTCCAGCCCGCTGGCGTGGCTCGGCTACAACGGGCGATGGGGAGAGCGCCAAGAAGGACCTTTCAATGGGCCCACTGGACCGGCAGCCAAGGGTCGTTGGCTGGCCCCGATCGACTGGCACCAGGAGCTTCGCTCCACGAGCGTCGTGATCCCCGGTGGCGACAACGTCGGCAACACCGTCGTCACGAGCTTTTGTGGTGTCGTGAAGGCGGGATCCGGATCCCTGATATCGCTGACGACCTCCCCGCTTAGTCTCTTGATCTCGTTCGTCGCGGTCGTGCTCTTCCTCTCGTGGTTGACACGACGTACCGTGTGGGAGCGGGTCAAGCCCCTGCCGCTGCGTCGTCGACGGCGAGCCGGACAGATCATCCGGGCCGCCGGGAACGCGTTCAGGAGGTCCCCCGGCCTGATATTGACCTTCGGTCTGATCTACCTCCCGGCAGCCGTGGCCGGTGCGCTAATCGCCGCGTTCGTTGCGATCCTGCCGGTGTTGAAGGACATCCTGGGCCAGAGCGATGGCGCCAGCGGGAGCGATCT
>JAOUGG010000342.1 GCA_029857855.1 Acidimicrobiia bacterium
GGTCCTCTTCCTGAAGATGGTCGTCAAACGCTCACCGACCGAGCCCTCGAACGCCGCCGCTCGCCCGAGCGATGTCCACAGCTCGGCCAACCGGTCCACCGTCGCCAGGCTGGGACCGGACGCGATGATGGCTCCGTTGACTGCTCCTATGGACGTGCCGACGATGAGATCTGGCACGATGTTCGCTTCGAGCAGGCCCCGCAGCATACTCACCTCGTGCGCTCCCAATGGCCCCCCTCCTCCCAACACGAACGCGGTCGAAGTCATGACTGCAGTCTCACACTTGGCAACGTCTGCCGGGAGCTCGAAGTGGAACGTGGCAAGGTGATCGCTGTGGCCGATGACTTGCGACGTTGAAAACGGCGTTCCGGGGGACACCCTGGGCTTCGCACACCCGAGGGGCCTAGGTGCTGACGAAGTCGAGGGCGATGTCGGATGGGTCTCCACCGGGGCCCTTTCCCTTGAACTGGCTCATGTAGAGGGAGTGGTAGAAGCCCTTCATGGCCATGAGCTCGTCGTGGCTCGCCATTTCCTCGATCGCACCGCCGTTGAGCACCATGATGCGATTCGAGCCGCGAATGGTGGCGAGGCGATGGGCGATCGAGAAGCTGGTCTTGTCGTCCATCAGCTTGCGCATGCCGTCTTGGATCAGCTTCTCGGTGCGGGTGTCGACGTTCGAGGTCGCCTCGTCGAGAATCATCATCTTGGGATCGGCGACCATCGCCCGGGCGATCGTGATCATCTGCCGTTGACCCTGGCTGAGATTGGCGCCGCGCTCGGTCAGCATCGTGTCGTACCCGTTGGGGAGACTGAGAATGAAGTCGTGGGCGTTGGCTTTCTTGGCCGCCTCGATGACGTCCGCCTCGGTGGCGTCCTCGTTGGCGTAGAGCAGGTTATTCATCACCGTGTCGGTGAACAGGAACGCTTCCTGGAGCACGACGCCGATCTGCTTGCGCAGACTGGCCTGCGTCAGCGTCGACAGATCCTGGCCGTCGATCAGGATCCTCCCCGCCGTGATGTCGTAGTACCGGGTGAGGATATTGATCAGGGTGCTCTTGCCGGCGCCGGTCGGTCCGCATATGCCGATGCTCTCGCCCGGCTCGACCACGAACGTGTTGTCACGCAGCACCAGACTGTGCGGGACGTACCCGAAGTCGACGTGGTCGAACTCGATCCTGCCGCCCTTGAACTCATAGTCGACGGCATCGGGGGCGTCCTGAACATCGGGCCGTTCATCGATGATCCGGAACACCCGATCACCACCAGCAGAAGCGTTGAGCGACGTGGTGATCAGGTTGGCCATCTCGGCCAGCGGTGAGGCCAGCAGCGCCGAGTAACCGGCGAACGCCAACACCGTCCCGAGCGTGGTCGAGCCGCCGATCACTAGGAGGGTTCCGGCAACGAGCACAAGCACGTTCTGCACGAGGCTCAACGTCTGGGTGATCGGGAATTGCATCAGCGCGGACATGAACGCACGCCGACCGACGTCGTAGACGCCGCCGACATGCTCCTCATGCTGATCGGCTGCCCACTGGTGACGATTGTTGCTGATGATCACCTTGTGCCCGCTGAGCGTCTCCTCTTGGAATGCGCTGACGTCGCCGAGTGTCTCCTGCAGCCGGTTGAATGCCGGTCCCGAAACCTGCGCGATCGCGTAGGCGACACCAGCAAGCAGCGGGATCGTCAGGATCGCAACGAGGGCGAGTTGCCAGTTCACGGCGAACATGACGCCGATGATGAGAATCACCTGGATTGCCGACCGGAGGATCTGGCTGAGTGCGGTGGTGTAGAAGAGCGAGATGACTTCGGCGTCGTTGGTGACGTTGCTCGACAGTTCGCCGGGTGAGTTCTTAAAGAAGAACCCCATCGACAGCGTCTGGACGTTGTCGAACAGATCGGTCTGAAGCTCGTAGAGCGCCTCCGACGCCAGCTTGGCGAACAGCTGGTTGGCGACGAAGCTGAACAGGAGGTACACCGCGCCGGCCACGATGCCGACGATCGCCCACTGGCTCAGGTCGCTCTTCGAGCCGCCCTCGGCGATCACGTTCATCCCCCGCCCCGTTGCGGTCGGGATGACGATCAGGCCGATCAACGAAACGAACAACATCGCCGCAGCGGCCCCAGCACGGCCACGCTTGGCGCCACCGACCATCCTACCGACCAGTCGCAGGAGCGTGTTCGGGTGCGACTCGGTCGACCTCTTTTGGATGTTCATGACGCCCCCTCCAGGTCCAGGCCGGCGGTGATGCCGCGGCCGAGCTGCGACTCGAAGATCTCCTGGTACAGCTCATTGGTCACGATGAGCTCTTCGTGGTTGCCATCGGCGATGATCTCGCCGTGCTCGAGGAGGTAAATGTGGTCGAGGTCGATCAGCGCACTGATCCGCTGGGCCACATAGATGATCGTCGCACCCTGCATAAATGTGGGGATCGCCGCTTGGACCCGGCCCTCGGTCGACGCATCGAGCGCACTTGTGCTGTCATCGAGGATCAACACCCGTGGTTGCGGCGTAAGCGCCCTCGTGATGGCCAGCCGCTGTCGCTGGCCTCCCGAGAAGTTGTAGCCCCGGCGTGCGACCTGTGCCTTCCACTGGTCCGGGAGCTTGGAGACGAACCCGAACGCGTCCGCCGCCCTGGCGGCATCGAACATCACGTCGTCCTCCACATCAGGGGCACCGAACTTCAGATTCGGACGTAGCTCGTCCTGGAACAGAACGGCCTCCTGGAGGGCGACGCCCACGATTTTGCGCAAGTCGCGTAGCGGCACGTCGCGGACATCGATACCATCGATCGTGATCTTTCCCTCGGTCACGTCGTAGAAGCGTGGGATCAGGTTCACGAGGGCTGATTTGCCCGCCCCGGTGGCACCGAGGAAACCGACCTTCTGACCCGGCTCGATCGTGAGGTTGATGTTCTTCAACGCCGGCGGGTCGTAGGTGCCGTCGGCGCGGCGGAACGCGAACGTCACGTTGTCGAACACGATTCGACCGCGCACGGCGTCGTGGGCGACGGAAACGGGATCGACGGGATCCTTGATCGTCGCCTCGGTTTCGTAGGCCTCGAGGATCCGCGCCGCCGACACATCACCGCGTGAAATCAACGGCAACACCTGCGCCAGGAGGGCGAGCGGCGTAATGATCAGACCCATGTACTGCGTGAATGTGCTGATCTCGCCGACCGACAGACCGGCACCGTTCAGCACGTTGTAGCCACCGACCCACATGGCCACCACGATCGCCAGTTGGCCGAGCCCGGTGAGTAACGGGGCCAGGAATGCAACACGCCACGCCGCTTGATATTCCGGACCACGCAGGGCGCGGGCCCGCTCGTCGAACTTGCGCATTTCGTAACGCTCACGAACGAACGCCTTCACCACGCCTATCCCAATCAAGTTCTCCTGGAAGGTGCCGTTGAGGTCATCGAGGGCACGTTGACGCTGGCGGTAGGCACGGTCGATTGCCGGCACCAGGACGGCCATGACCCCGAGCACGGCGACGATCACTACGACCACCACCCAGGCCAGGCTCGGCGTGTTGATGATGGCCATCGCAACGGTGAGCAGCAACAGGAATGGCGCCAGCGACCCCAACAGGATCGTGTACAACACGGCGTTCTGGACATTGACCACATCAGAGTTCAAGCGAACCATCAGGTCGCTCGTGGGGCGATGGTCGAAGTTCTCGAAGGAATAGCCCTGGACCCTGTTGTACAGCTCGCGCCGAACGTAGAACGCCACGCCTTGTGAGAAGAAAACCGCCTGCGACCCAGCCACCGCAATGGAGACACCCATCGCTATCGCCAGTACGAGCATCCAGATCCCGACGTCGATGGCGGCTTGCTGATCACCGGCGACCATCCCCTCGTCGACGAGTTTGCTGATCAACGACGCGTACGCCACGATGCAGACGGCGGCGATCAGCATGCCGATCTGCGAGATCACGAAGCGAGCCTTGTAGTCGCGCACGATTCCGAAGATCCTCAGGATCGAGTTAGGCATGTGACGTCTCCTTCGTCGTGCGGTGGCAACCGATGGCCGATTCGAGCACGTCGGCCGTGCAGCCTGGATGAGGTCACGGACATAGCTGCGTACTTTAGCGCTCGCCACCGCCGCTCGCCCGCCCCTCGCGGGACCCGCAGTTCTCGCCGGCTACCACGATGACGGATCCGATCGCGCCTCGCGCGAGTACGATCATCTCCGTGCCCGGCGCAGCCCATGTCGACATCCAGGACCCCGTGCGGTGGGCCAAGACGGTGACAGCGGATGGTCGGGTCGTGGTGGCCACGGCTACTGCTGCCACGCTTGTCGCACTCGTCCTTGTGCAGCGGCTCTCGGTGACCTACCTCGACGGCCTCGCCGTCACCGACGCGTCGGCGCTCCTGATGTCCGACTCGGTCGAGCCGATTCGCATGCTGGCCGACGACCTGCTGGGCTGGCGGTGACGCTGGTCGAGAGGCGGCGCAGATCGATGTGATTGCGACCGACATCGGTGCACTCCGACCGACGTTCGACGCGACCGCTGTCGATCTCCAAATGCG
>JAOUGG010000343.1 GCA_029857855.1 Acidimicrobiia bacterium
GGGCTGTTCGAGACCTATCGCATCGCCGGCGGCGAAGGCGGGTTCGGCCATTTCATCCGCCAGTTTGGTCCGGCGCTGGCTTGGCCGTGGACCAAACTGATGGACGTCCCCGAGCTGACCGACGAACTGGTCGAGCGGCTGGAGTCGCAGTCGGACGAGCAGTCGGGCCAGTACTCGATCCGGGAGCTGGAACGGATCCGAGACCGCAACCTTGCGGCCATGATGCTGGCGCTGGAGGCCAACGACTGGGGGGCGGGCCAGACCGTGGCCGAGCTGCGTTCCCGACTCACCTAGCCCCTCCCAAACCCCTCCCGAAATTTGCAGCGGAAGTGGCACTCAGTGCCATCTGACGCGCGCAGAACCGGACCCGTCCCGAAATTTGCAGCGGAAGCGGCACTCAGTGCCATCTGACGCGCGCAGAACGGACCCGTCGGAGGGGACGAGAGGTCAGCCGGGTTGGATACCCATGACGAGGTCGACGAGATAGTCGCCGTAGCCGCTCTTGCGAAGCGGTTCGGCCACGGTGAGAAGCTGCTCGTCGTCGATGTAACCCATTCGCCATGCGATCTCCTCGGGGCTGGCCACCTTCTGCCGCTGGCGTTGCTCGATGACCCGGACGAACTCGGAGGCCTCGACCATCGAGTTGAAGGTACCGGTGTCGAGCCAGGCGAAGCCGCGGTCGAGGCGGGCCACGGTCAACCGGCCCTCGTCGAGGTAACGCTGGTTGATGGCGGTGATCTCCAACTCGCCCCGGTCCGACGGCTCGGTGGCGCGGGCCATCTCGACCACGTCGGCGTCGTAGAAGTACAGGCCGGTCACCGCCCAACTCGACTTCGGCTTGACCGGCTTCTCCTCGATACTGGTGGCCACGTCGTCGGCGTCGAACCCGACCACGCCGTACCGTTCCGGATCCGAGACCTGCTGGGCGAACACGCACGCCCCGTCGACCTGGGTCGACACCTCCTGGAGCTGGCGACTGAAGCCGCTGCCGTAGAACAGGTTGTCGCCGAGGATGAGGCACGACGGTTTGCCGTCGAGGTAGTCGGCGCCGATGATGAACGCCTCGGCCAGGCCGTTGGGTTGCGGCTGGACGGCGTAGTCGAACCGCACGCCCCAGGCGGACCCATCGCCCAGTAGTGCCTGGAAGGCCGCCTGGTCCTGTGGGGTGGTGATGATGAGGATCTCGGTGATCCCGGCCAGCATCAGGGTCGATACCGGGTAGTAGATCATCGGCTTGTCGTACACCGGGAGCAGCTGTTTCGACACGGCGAGCGTGACGGGGTGGAGCCGGCTGCCGGTTCCTCCGGCGAGCACGATCCCCTTGCGGCCGAGCGGATTGAGGCTGCGGCCGAGCGGATTGAAGCTGCGGCCGACCGGATTGAAGCTGCGGCCGACCGGATTGAGGCTGCGGGCGAGCGGATTGAGGCTGCGGCCGACCGGGCTGATTCGGTCGGACGGCGTTGTCGTCGAGCTTTCGGTGAAGGGTGATGCGGCGGTCACGGTGGTCCTTGGTCGTTGTCAGGATTCGGTCAGCGGGGGCCGGTCGGGTCTCGGTGCGGATTCCAGCTGGCCGACCACGTTGGCAATCGAGCGGGCCGCCGGAGGCAGCTCGACACCGAAGTCGGCGAGGGCGGCGGAGCTGTCGAGCCGGCTGTTGGCCGGTCGGGCGGCCCGGGTCGGATACTGATCGGTGGTGATCGGCCGAACGACGACATCCCCACAGCGCCTCGACGAGGCGAACACGACCTGGGCGAACTCGAACCAGGTCATGGCGTCAGGGCCGGCAAGGTGGTAGAGCCGTCTCGGCACCGTCTCGGTGCCGTAGGCGACGGCGGCGGCCACGGCGGTGATGGCCCGGGCCAGATCACCGGCCGAGGTCGGGCACCCGACCTGGTCGGCCACCACACCCAGTTCGTCGCGCTCGGATCCGAGGCGGAGCATGGTCGTGACGAAGTTCGATCCGAGGGCGCCGTAGACCCACGAGGTGCGCAGGGTGAGCAGCTTGTGGGCGGCCTCGGCCGCTTGTTCCCCGTCGGCTTTCGTGCGGCCGTAGACACCGATCGGTGAGATGGGATCTGCTTCGGTGTACCAGCCCGCCTTCGTGCCGTTGAAGACGTAATCGGTGGAAATGTGGACGAGGAGGGCGTTGACGTGGTTGGCCGCGTTGGCCAGCGTCTTGACCGCGGTGACGTTGACCGCCTCGGCCTCCTCCGGTTCGTCCTCGGCTCGGTCGACGGCGGTGTAGGCCGCGGCGTTGACGATGACATCGGGGCGGAGGGTGTCGACGATCGATCCCACGGCGTCCGGATTCCTGATGTCGAGTTCGGCGGACGTGTAACCGCAGACCGACGCCTTGTCGGACCAGCGGGCCCGGAGCAGTTCCCGACCGAGCTGGCCGCCGGCACCGGTGATCAGAATCACCGGTTTCAACACCTTGGCCGGCCTGGCGCCGTCGGACGACACACTCGGCGCCGGTCCCCATGCGGTCACGAGGCGACCGCCACCCCAAGCCGCTGCCCGTCGTAGCGCTCCGACAGCAGAGGCCGCCACCACCACTCGCTGTCGAGATACCAGCGCACGGTGCGGGCCAGCCCGTCGGCGAAATCGGTCGAGGGCACCCAATCCAGCTCCCGCCGGATTTTGGCGGAGTCGATGGCGTAGCGGAGGTCGTGACCGGGTCGATCGGCCACGAACTCGATGAGCTCACGACGACCGCCGACCTCATCGCCCAGCTCGACGTCGACCTGATCGCAGATCGTCTGCACCACGTCGAGGTTGGTACGTTCGGCGTTGCCGCCGACGGCGTATGTCTCACCCGGTTCGCCCCGCCGAAGGGCGGACACGATGGCCCGGGCGTGGTCCTCGACGTAGAGCCAGTCGCGGATGTTGTCTCCCCTCCCGTAGACCGGCAACGGCTGCCCGGCCACCGCCTTGAGGATCATGAGCGGGATCAGTTTCTCGGGAAAGTGGAACGGCCCGTAGTTGTTCGAGCAGTTGGTGATGATGGTCGGCAGACCGTAGGTCTCGTGCCAGGCCCGGACGAAGTGGTCCGACGCGGCCTTGGACGCCGAATACGGCGATCGGGGGTCGTATGCCGTGGTCTCGTCGAAGGGGGCGTCGTCGAGACCGAGGCTGCCGAACACCTCGTCGGTCGACACGTGTACGAACCGGAACGAATCGAGCACGTTGCGCCGCTCGGCCTCGAACCGGGCAGCCTGCAACAGCTCGTAGGTGCCGACGACGTTGGTGCGGACGAAGGCGTCGGGGCCGTCGATCGACCGGTCGACGTGGGACTCGGCGGCCAGGTGGATCACGGCGTCGGGCTCGAAGCGGGCGAAGGCGTCGCGCAGCGCCGGACCGTCGGCGATGTCGATCTCGACGTGGTGGTAGAAGGGCGATTCGGCCACCGACGCGACCGAACCGGTGGTGGCGGCGTAGGTGACCTTGTCGATGTTCATGACGCGCGTGCGCACGTCGACCGGCTCGACAGGCTCGACCGGCTCATGTGGGCCTTCACCTTCGGATGGCGACGACCCGAGCAGAAGGCGGATCACCGCGGATCCGATGAACCCGAGGCCTCCGGTGACGGCGATCTTCATCGTGGCAACCTTTCTCCGCCGACGTAGTCGACGTCGATCCTGTCGGCCGGTCGGCTGGTCGACTGAGATCCGCCGGCCGGACGGGAATCCCCGTCGGAGCCTGCCTCCAGTGTGGCCGAACGGACCACGGCCAGCGCCTCGGACAGCTTGACGCCGTGCTGATCCTTGTCGGACACGACCGCTTGGTCGGCGGTTACCGGCCAGTCGACGCCGAGTGCCGGGTCATCCCACGCCACCGACAGCTCGGCGTCCGGACGGTACGGCGTGTCGACCTTGTAGAAGACCTCGGTGTCGGGTTCGAGCGTGCAGAACGCATGACCGAGACCGCGAGGAACCCACAGCATCTCGCCACCCTCCGCGCTCAGCTCGACGGTTGCGGCCTGACCGACGGTGACGGAGTCGGGCCGAAGATCGACGACGACGTCGAAGATCCGCCCCCGCAGAACCCGCACCAGTTTTCCCTGCTCGTGCGGTGGAAGCTGAAGATGGACGCCGCGGATCGTTCCGGCCTCGTAGGAGACCGAATGGTTGTCCTGCACGAAACGCTCGGGCAGACCGAGTTCGGCGGCAGCAGTGGATTCGAAGGGGACCGTGAAGATACCCCGGGGGTCATGAAAGCGCGGCGGTGCGATGACGAGTGCTCCGCCGAGCAGTTGATCAACAGTCTGCAACATACCTCCCGGTATTCGGCGAGTCGCTGACTGCCCTCATCCTACGCGCCTGTGAGCGCCAAGCCGAGTATCGATGCAGCGCGCTGTATGTCGAGCCGGATCCGATCGCCACCCGAACGACCCGACAGTCAAAGCCGAACTGGCGGCCACAGACCACCCGAACCGCACCCCACAACCGCCAGAACGTGCCGGACCGACAGTCGAAACCGAACTGGCGGCCACAGA
>JAOUGG010000344.1 GCA_029857855.1 Acidimicrobiia bacterium
CTCGACGGCGATGACCACCGACGCCAAGGACTGGGCCTGGGACGCCGGCCGTCGTGCCGTCGACGAGCATCTCCACCGGACCGGATTTCCGGGCTCAGCGACCCCCCATCCCAAAGCCCCCGGTGTGACCGTGATCGAGCCCCGGCTTCGTCAGCATCCCCTGGTGAGCATCATCGTGCCGACCGGAGGGAGTCGTCGGTCCATCCACGGGATCGACACTCTGCTCGTCGAGACGGCGGTGACCTCGATCGTGGAGCGATCGTCGTATCCGAACTACGAACTGGTGATCGTGACCGACTCGAAGGCCGACGTGTCGTTGAGCGCCCGCATCGCGGCCGGCGTCGAGCGGGCGGCGCCGGCCGGTGAGCCGATGGCAGCCCGTCGACCGGGCGGCCGATCGTCGCGCCCGCCCCTTCGATTCGTCGCCGACGACCAGGCCTTCAACTTCGCCCGGGCCTGCAATCTCGGCGCTGTTCGAGCGGCGGGCGACGTTCTGTTGTTCCTCAACGACGACACCGAGATCACGATGCCGAACTGGCTGGAACGGCTCGTCATGTACGCCACAAGGCCCGATATCGGGGCGGTTGGGGCCAAGCTGCTCTACGGCGACGGCCGGGTCCAGCACGCCGGGGTGTGGGCTCGAGGCGCCGGCCCTGCCCATCGGTACATGGGCTTCTCGGGCGACCATCCGGGCAACTTCCACGCCCTTCGGCTCGCCCAGAACTGCCTTGCCGTGACGGCGGCCTGTCTGGCCGTCGAGCGGTCGAAGTTCGAATCGGTGGGTGGTTTCAGCACGGCCTTTCCGCTGTCGTACAACGACGTCGACTTCTGTCTCAAGCTCCACCAGGCGGGATTCCGCAACGTGGTCGACTGTCAGACCGAGGTTGTTCATCACGAGTCGAGCAGTCGTGATCCGACCGTGCGCGACTGGGAGATGGCCCAGCTCTTCCGGCGCTGGCGGCCCTTGCTGATGGCCGATCCCTACGATCATCCCTGCAACCTGGCGGCCGGCGTCGAGGAGTATCCGCCGGCGCCGATCGACATCGTCGAGCGCAAGGCCTATGAGCGGCACGAACTCGTGCTCACCGGGCGCAGCCGGGTGGTGGGCCGCAGCGGCAACGTGTCAACCCAGTCGACCCCCGTGGCGGGGGTCCCGTCATGACCGATCGCCCCCGCCTCGTCCTCCACATCGGTGCCGGGAAGTGTGGGAGTTCGGCGATCCAGCAGTTCCTCGTCGTCAACGCCGAGTCGCTGGCCGACGACGGCTTCCTCGTGCCCGGTCGATACCTCGAACCCAAGCCCGAGGGTTGCGGTCAGCACCTCGCCTACTTCGAGGACGGGATCGCCTCGCCCGGGTTCGGCGACGATCTGATGGCGAAACTCACCGCGCTGCACGACCACGCGGTCGAGCACGATTTCGGCGCAGTGATCCTCAGCGCCGAGAACCTCATCAACCCGAAGGGCTTTGTCGACCTGTTCGTGCCCGCCCGGGAGCTGTTCGACATCACGGTCGTGGCCTACGTTCGCCGTCAGGACGACTTCGTGATATCGGCCTGGCAGCAGTGGCAGATCAAACAACACGACGACTTCTGGGAGTACTACGGGCGCCACCGCGGCGGCGTCAACTGGCACCGGCAACTCGAACCGTGGAGGCGCAACTACGGGCGCCCGGCCGTGGTCGTCCGCCGCTACAGCCCGGATGCCCTGGTCGGGGGCGATGTCGTCGCCGACTTCTGTGCCGTGATCGAAGCCGACCTGAGCCGCCACCGGCGACCCGATCGGGCGAATCGCAGCCTTCACGAGCGGTTCAATCCGATGATCGCGCGCTACCGGCGGGAACTCTTCACCTCGATTCACGACAACCGCTTCTACACGTTCCTCGGAGACGTTCTGGGCGAGCACGCCTACCGGGGCTATCGGGGCTCGACGGTGTTGACCCTGTCGGAGCGGCGGATGGTGATGGCCGACCATGCGGCCGCCAACGACCTGCTGAAGGCCGAGTACTTTCCGGAACTCGGCGAGGCGCCGCTCTTCCCGCCCCCGGGCCCGGCGGATGTCCACGTCTCGTCCGAGCCGCTGATGGACGAAGCGACCGCCCTGTCGTTCCTGGCGATGTTCCGACTCTGGGAACGTCGAGACGGCTGAAGACTCCGACATCCCTGGGTATTTGTCGGTATATCGGTTCAATGCTCATTCTGTACTTCAGAAATCGCTAGTGTGATTATCACCATATAGCGGACGAATTATCTGAGCCTCTATGACCATGAATCAACAAGCAGATATTCTGTTTTCGACCAAACAGCACGTGTCGACGGCGCAGGGCGGCCACGGGGCAGCCGAGGAGCGGGTCGAGTGCCCTCTGGTCAGTATCGTCATCCCCGTCTATCGCAGCGAGTCCTATCTGGCCAAGACGGTCCAGGCCGTTCTTGCTCACGGCACCTCCGATCGCTTCGATGTCGAGGTGGTTCTGGTCAACGACTCCTCACCCGACGAGGTCTGGTCGGTCATCGAACTTCTCGCCGAGTCCGATCCGCGGATCGTCGCCGTTTCGCTGTCGCGGAACTACGGGCAGCACGCGGCCAATGTCGTCGGATTCCGTTACGCCTCCGGTGATTGCGCCATCACCATGGACGACGATCTGCAGAACCCACCGGAGGAGATCGACCGGCTCGTCGATCGGTGGCTCGAGGGCCACGACCTGGTGATCGGAGCCTTCGCCGACAAGCAGCACGAGCGGGTCCGGAGCCTCGGCTCGAAGACGATGCAGCTGTTGAATCGTCGGGTGTTCGACACGCCGGACGATCTCGTCATGACCAACTTTCGGCTCATCGACCGGTCGATCCTCGACAAGATCAACGCGTACCGGACGCCGGCGCCCTACACCACCGGGCTGGCTGTGATGTTCTCCGAGAATCCGGCCAATGTCATCGTCAAACACGACGAACGCCGTGACGGCACCTCGAACTACAACCTCGTCCGCCTCGTCCGACTGGCATGGTCGGTGCTGTTCAACTACTCGAACCTGCCGATCAAGGTGCTTGTCGCCGTGGGCGGAGTCGGATCGCTGACGGCATTCGCCTTCTCGCTGTTCCTGATCCTCAAGGCGATTGTCGCCGGCAGTGATGTTCCCGGCTGGACGAGCCTGGCGCTCATCGTTGCTGTCAGCAACGCCGTGATCCTCGGCATTCTCAGCATCATCGGAGAGTACCTGCTGGTCCTTCTGCGCCAGCTGTCGGCCCGCGATCACTTTCACGTCAAGAAGGTCATCAGAAGTGAAGGTCCCCTCCCGTGACGGCGGCGACGTATGCCGGGACGCCGACTGTCGAATCGGTGATCGACAGGTTCGTCGTGGTGATCGGCGCGCAACGCTGCGGGTCGACGCTCCTCCATCGGATGCTCGACGCACATCCGGAGATCTCCATGGTGAAACCGGCCCGGCCGGAACCCAAGATCTTCCTCGACGCCGAGTTGACCGCCGCCGACCTTCGGCGTCGGATCTCCGAGCGCCTGACGAGTCTCGACCCGGCGGCCGATCTCTTCGGCGAGAAGTCGACCAGCTACATCGAGTCGCCGCTGGCGGCCGACAACATCCGAAGGCTGGTTCCCGACGCTCGGATCGTTGCCATCGTGCGGAACCCGATCGATCGAGCCGTCTCGAATCACCGGTTCTCGGTGGCCAACGGTCTCGAGTCCGATCCGTTGGAGGTTGCCCTTGAACGGGAGTTGGAAGGCTGGATCCCCGAGCGGCTCGACGATGTTTCGGTGTCACCCTTCGCCTACCTCGGGCGCGGGTGCTATGTCGACCATCTGGCCCGGTATGAGGAACTGTTCGGCCATGATCGACTCAGCGTTCTGATGCTCGAGGAGCTGATCGACCGCCCCGAGTCCATTGCGACGTTGTATCGACGGCTGGGTGCGGCGGAATCGTTCCGGCCACCGGGTATGGGAACGGTGAATGCGGCCGTCGGGAAGATGCCGCAGCTCTCTTCGCGGATGAGAAGTCGACTTGCCGACTACTTCCGAAGCGGAAACGCCGAACTGGCCGAACGATACAGTCTCGACATCTTGCGATGGAACTGACCGCCACCCGTTCCA
This sequence comes from Acidimicrobiia bacterium, assembly GCA_029857855.1. GTDB lineage: Bacteria > Actinomycetota > Acidimicrobiia > Acidimicrobiales > SZUA-35 > JAHELU01. The sequence continues at coordinate 4,096 of JAOUGG010000344.1, forward strand.
CCGTCGAGCCCCCTGCCGGCCACGCGGGCGCCCGACTCATCGTCGTCGCCGTGGGGGCCGTGACCATGAACCTGGTCGCTGCGCTGCTGATCGAGGAGGCGGCATCGCGGCCGGGTCGACTCTCGCTGCTCACCGTCGTACTGCTCGGATTGGCCTTCGCCGTGAACGGTGCCCGTTTCCTCCTGTGGCGGCTGGCGCATCGCCGCTACCGGTTCGCCGACGTGATGCCGCTCACAGCCTTGTTCTTTCCGCTCGTCGGGGTCGTCTCGTGGCTGAAAGGTGAATCGATGAGCTGGCAATCCGTCGGTGGCATCATCCTGATCACCGCCGGGGCATGGACGCTGGCTCGAGGGGTTGACGCCGATGTCGATTAGCCCATGGCT
>JAOUGG010000345.1 GCA_029857855.1 Acidimicrobiia bacterium
AGGTCGCCTCGGTCACCGAGAACTCGTCGCTGACCTGGACCGTCAACGCTCCAATGAGGAAACCCGGATAGACGGTGGAGACGGTGGCAACCATGATGGCCACCACGATCCTGCGATGCTGCGCCACCGGGCCACAGTACTGTCGGCCCCATCGGCGAGCCGCACTGCGTGTCGGGACCCCAGAACCTTGTGCTCCGGACGACCCCAAAACGGGTCGCCGGAGGCACAAAGTTCGGCGGGGTTCAGCGATCGGCGACGAGCGGGACGAGCGGTAGCACCAGTGTGACCTGGGCTCCGCCGACATCGCCCGAACCGATCTCCAGACGTCCGCCGGCCTCGTCGGCCAGCTGGCGGGCGATGTCGAGGCCGAGGCCGGTGGAGTTGCCACCCGACCGGCCCCGCTGGGTGGCGTCGAAATCGGCGGGGAAGCCCGGCCCGCCATCAGCCACCCAGATCCGGGCGGCGCCGTTCGACTGATCGAAGCCGATGATCAACGCACAGCCCTCCTCGGTATGAACGAAGACGTTGTCGACCAGATTGTCGATGACGGCAGCGAGTTCGGTCGGGTCGACCGCCAACGGAAGCGGGGAGGCTCCTTCGACGAGTCGCAGCGGTCGTTGCTGATCCTCGGCCAGCGCGGCCCAGAAGCGGGCCCGCTCCGTCACGATCTCGGCCGCGTTGCAGCGCCGGTTCCGGTTCATCGCGCCTCGGGCTTCCCGGATGACGTTCGTGACCACCGTCGTGATGTCGTCGACGTCCGACTTCAGATCCGCGGCCAGCTCGGGGTCTCCTACATGGTCGATCCGGAGCCGGAGTTTGGTCAGCGGGGTCCGCAACCGGTGCGACAGATCGGCCACCATCTCCCGCTCCCGGTCCAGCATCGTCGACACCTGACCGCCCAGATTGTTGAACACCTCACCCAGCTCGACCAGCTCATCGGGCCCGCTCGGCTCGACCCTCGTCTCGAGGTCGCCGAGGCCGAGCCGGTGAGCGGCGGCCGCCAGATCCTGGGTCGGTTTGACCACGGAGCGGGCCAGCAGGTCGGCCACCACCACGGAAATGGCGATCAGGAAGGTGCCGATCGCGGCCAGGATCGCCCACGCCCGGGGAACCCCGTTCCACATCATCGAGCGTGGCACGAACACGCGGATCACCGACAGCTCGTCCGGTCCGGACGCCACCGCCGACACGACCTCCACGCCATCGTCGATCTCGCCGATGTCGGACACCCCGGAAGCCAACGCCTGTTCGACCCGAGGCGACGTCACGATCTCGGGCCCGATCCGCCACCCCTGGGAGGTGAGAATGGACATCCGACCTTCCTGGCCTGATGCCGTCAGGAGCAGCGATCCCTCGATCTCGTCGCGGGTGTTGCCCGAGACCAGCGACGGCACCACGGTCGCAGCGTCGGCCCGGGCGGCGTCGATGGCCTGATCGGCCACCGTGCGTTGGACCAGTGCCGCGAGGGGGACCACGAAGGCCAGTGCCACCAGGCTTGATGTGGCCAGGAAGACCAGGATCAGCCGCCGACGCATCGCCCGCTCATCTCGTCGGGTCGACCAGCTTCACCCCGACGCCCCTCACCGTGTGCAGGTAGCGGGGTTCGGCGGCCGTCTCTCCCAGTTTGCGCCGCAGCCACGACAGGTGCACGTCGATCGTCTTGTCGGCCCCACCGTAGGGCTCGCGCCACACCTGCGCGTAGAGCTCGGCCCGCTCGATGACGATGCCAGGGTTGCCCGCCAGATAGGCGAGGAGGTCGAACTCCTTGCGGTTGCAGGCGATCTCGGCGTCGTCGAGCTCGACGATGCGGGAGCGCAGATCGATGCGCAGCCCGCCTACCTCGAGAATGCGGGCCTGGCCGCCGATCTCGATCCGGCGCAGCAACGCCCGAACCCGGGCTTCGAGCTCGGCGCCGGAGTAGGGCTTGATGACGTACTCGTCGGCACCGGCGTTGAGGAGGCGGACCACGTCGGCCTCGTCGTCGCGGGCGGTGGCGACGATGATGGGTACCTCCGAAACCGCCCGGATCATTCGCAGCAGATCCTCCCCGTCGACATCGGGCAGGCCGAGGTCGAGCACGACCAGATCGGGTGTGTTATCGATCACCGACTGCAGACCGGGCATCGCCATTGCCTCGGAGCGCACCACGTGGCCGGCCGACGATAACGCCCGGACCGCCAGATCACGGATCTGGTGATCGTCCTCGACCATCAAGACGGAAGCCATGGGTAGCAACCCTATGCCACCCGCCCATGCGAGAGGAACAACCCCCAGCATCATTTAGGCCTCATTTAGGGTTCACTTCAACCGCAATCGAGACATTCTCGTTCACACTGGGCTCATGAAAGCCGTCACGCTCGTTCTTCTCTGGCTCCTGGGCAGTGCCACCGCTATCGGCGTCGCCTGGAGCGGGGTCGGTGTTCTCAATCAAGACCTGGCGGCCCCCGCTCCCGCAGTCGTCCCCGGCGACGGCGAGATCGGGTTGGTCTCCGAGTCGGTCAATCCGGTCGCCGACGACGCCGTAGGCGCGCAGTCCTCGGACCGGTCCACGCTCGCCGTAGATGGTGGCACCGCCTTGACGTTCGGTGGGCAGTCGTCGACCTCGAGCTCCACTGCCGCCACCTCATCAACCCCGTCCACCGCCGGCGGAGCGACCACCGCCGCCACGCCCAGCACGTCGACGAGGGCGACCACCCGCACGACCGGCACCACTGCGGCGACTGGGACCACTTCCGGTGGCTCGGGCTCCTCAACGACGTCGGCCACCGCCCCGCCTGCATCGGAACAGAATGAAACCAGGACCTTCACCCTGGTCGGGGGAACAACGGCCATCCGTTTCTCGCCGTCGTCGACCAAGGTGCTCTGGGCCACGCCGAACCCCGGCTACGAGGTCCGGATCGAACCGGAGTCGAGCGGCGTGAAGGTGGAGTTCCGCTCCGACGATCATCGCTCCCGGATCGACGCCTGGTGGGACAACGGGCCCCGCCACGAGATCCGGGAAGACGACTAGACCCGCCTGCGGGCCGTCGGAATTCGCCGGCCAGAACATAGGTTGGATGGCTATGACCAGTGAGCCCCGTGACGCCAGCCTCGAAGCCACCCAACTCCTCGATCCCGGTGACGGCTCCGCCCGGGTGCTGGAACCGTCACCCCCGGCCATCTCCTCCGGGCCTTACTGGGCCGACGACCCGGTCGACCGCACCGCGGCCACCGGAACCGGTTCCGACGTCGAACTGGTGCTGCCGGTCGGTCTCGTCGATCCGAGTCGGGATCCGTCGACCATGGTCGACTGGGACACCTGGCTGGCCGGCTCGGCCCACCGGGCCAACCACGCCGAATGGTTGGCCGGGCGGTGGCTCGGTGGCCCCCGCCGACTTCCGGCGACACCACCGCTCGCGACCCTGGTCGAAACGAGAGTGGCATTGCATCGCCTTGCTGCCTACGTCATCGCCCCCGTCCGCCATGAGGCCAACGGCAAGTTCGGGCTGCGGTGGACGCTCGACGGGTTCGGCACCCCGTTCTTCGGCGACAACCGGCAGGTCCGGGTCAGCGGCGTGAACCTGATCGACCAGCGAGGTGATGAGGTCCGGACCACGGCCATCGGTTCGCTGTCCGACGCCGCCCGATTCCTCGACTGCGATATCGACACCGAAACGGCGGCCGAACACGACAGCCCCGATGCCGGCGATGTCGACGAGCAGCTGGCCGTCGATGCCACCGCCGCCGCCTTCCTGGGGCACTGGTTCGGCATGGCCTTCGCCGCGCTGGAGGCCGTGCGGGCCGACGCAGCGTCGATCGACCCGAGCCGGCCTCAACTCTGGCCCGGTCACTTCGACCCGGCCATCGAGGTCGGCACCGACGACACCCGGGCCAGCTACGGTGCCTCCCCGGGTGACCAGAGTAGCGACCAGCCCTACCTCTACGTCAGCCTCTGGTGGCCCGACCGGCTCGACGTCGACACCGACGATCCGTTCTGGAACGCCTCCGCGTTCACCGGCCGGATTCTTCCCCTCGACGACTTCCCGACCGGCACGGATCCGGCCGTCGTGGCGGCTGACTTCTGGCGGGAAACCCGGGACCGGGCCGACTCCTGAGGTCGGCTCCAGGAGTAGGCTGCGCCGTGACCGACGCCGTACCGGAGGCCCGGCTTACCGACTTTCGCCCGGCGGCGAGACATCGTCCGCTGGAGTCACTCATGTGGGATCGGAAGGTGGATAAGTGACAATCGAGGTTGAGGGCCTGATCAAACGCTACGGCGATCGGGTCGCCGTCGACGGCGTCGACCTCCATGTGGCCGAGGGTGAGATCGTCGCCTTCCTCGGACCAAACGGTGCGGGCAAGACCACCACCATCGAAATCCTCGAGGGCTTTCGCAAACGAGACGGCGGCTCGGTCCGGGTTCTCGGTGTCGATCCCGGCACCGCTCCGCTCGAGTGGCGGGAACGGATCGGGATCGTGTTGCAGGAGTC
>JAOUGG010000346.1 GCA_029857855.1 Acidimicrobiia bacterium
AACTCGAGGTACTCGGCGTGCTGGGCGTGCACCGCGCGCGCCTGGTCGGGGTCGCGCCACAGCAGTGCGCAGCAGTCGAACGGGGCGAACAGCCACTTGTGAGGGTCGATGATGACCGAGTCGGCTCGTTCGATCCCGTCGAACAGGTGCTGGGCCTTCGGGGCGGCCAGCGCGGCGCCTCCGTAGGCGGCGTCGACGTGGAAGAAGACGTCGCGTTCGTTGCACACTCGCCCGATCGAGGCCAGATCGTCGATGACGCCGAGATTGGTGGACCCTGCGGTGGCCACCACGCCGGCGATTCGATCGCCGTATTCGTCGAGGGCTTTGGCCACCAGGTCGCCGGTCAGCCGCCGATCCGGGCCGGTCGGCACCGGAATGGCGTCGGCGTCCATGACCATGGCGGCCGACGGGACCGAGGAGTGGGCGGTGTCGGATACCAGGAACGCCCACCGGTCGGGTCGATACCGTCCCCGTTTGCGTAGTTTGGCCTCGGCAGCACCACGGGCCGCGACCAGGGCCGACAGGTTGCCGATGGTTCCCCCCTGGACGAAGACGCCGCCCGACTGCTCGCCGAGCCCGGCGAGATCGCAGAGCCAACGGAGCGCTTCGTTCTCGGCGTAGGTCGCACCCGCACCCTCGAGCCAGGAACCGCCGTAGATCGACTCGGCCCCGACGACGAGGTCGAACAGCACCGCGGCCTCGGTGGGGGCCGCCGGCACGAACGACAGGTACCGGGTGTTGTCGACCGACAGGCAGGCCGGTGCGAGCACGTCGGTGAAGGCCTTCAGGGCCCGATGGCTGCCGATACCGTCGGCCGTGATGGTCGGGCCGAGGGCGTCGAAGAGTTCCTCGGCGGACGCCGAGCGGCCCATCGGCGTCGGATCGAGCGAGACACGGTCCTTGGCGTAGGCCAGGATGTCGTCGGCCAGTGCCTCTATTTCCGGGGTGTAGTCGTGCATCGGTGCGCGGTGATCGTTCATGAGCCCTCGACCAGTGCGGCGTAGCGCTCGTCCAATGCTTCTTCATCGGCCGGGTCGAGTCCGCCCCAAGTGAACAGACGGTTTCTGGTCGTCTCGTCGGGGAACAGCACAGTGCTGGCCGCCAGTTCGGCCGACGCTCCACCCCGCCGAAGCAGCTCCTCCTGAACCCCCATGACCGGGGAGATGTAGGAAACCCACTCGGTGATGCGGGCCGCGTTCGCCGGGTCGTACACGTAGTTCATGAATCGGCCCACGGCGGCGAGTGCCTCGGAGCCTCGGGGGATCACCATGGTGTCGAACCATTGGACGGCCCCCTCCTCGGGGATAACGAAGGTGATGTCGGGCCGATCGTTCTGGAGGAGCGCCGTGTCGCCGGACCAGGCCATCGCCGCCACCAGCTCCCCGGCGGCCAGCATCTCGGCGAATTCGTTGAACGTGAAAGCGCCGACCTGTCCTGATGCCGCCGCCTCGGCGATCACGTCGAGCGCGGTGTCGGCGGCGACCCGCGTCGGGCGCGACGGGTCGTCGCCGTTGGCCAGCATCAGCAGGCCGACGGCCTCCCGCATCTCGCCGATGAAGCCGACCCGTCCGGCGAACGCGGGATCGAGCAGGTCCGACACCGAGGTGATCGGGCGTCCGGTCAACGCCGGGTCGTAGGCGATGCCGGTGATGCCGACCTGCCACGGCATCTGGAAGCGGCAGCCCCGATCCCACGAGTTGGTGAGGTAGGCGGGATCGATGTTGACGTGGTTGGGGATGATCTCGATGGGCAGGGGTTCGGCCCAGCCGTTGGCGATCATTTGAGCGGCCCGCCAGTTGGTCGGTACGACGATGTCCCACGCCGGCACCTCGGGTGTGACCGCCTCGTCGATGACCTTCTGGAAGCCGTCGATGTTGTCGACGTAGTCTTCGACGTAGTCGACCCGCAGGCCCTCGTCGGCCAGTGCGGCAAGGGTTCCCCCGCCGTAGTAGGGGTCATCGTCGTTCGGTCCACCGGAATCGATGTACTCGGCCCAGTTGAGCATGCGCAGGCGGCGCCCGTCGCCCAGATCGTAGGTGCGTCGATCGGCGACGGTGCTGCATGCACCGAGGCCCACCGCTCCGAGGCCGGCGGCACCCATGCCGGCCAGGAATCGGCGGCGGCTGAGGCGGTCCGGAATGGTTCGACCGGCCGTCACCGGTAGTCACCCAATCGTTGTTGGAATCCGATGACCGACAGTACGCCGGCCAGGACCGCCAGACCGAGACTGATCCAGGGCAGCCGCTCGACGGCCGATCGGGCCAGGGTCACCCCGTCGGTGAACTGGGTCCGGTTGTCGGAGAGCACCGATTCGATCGCGGTGTTGACGCCGTTGAACGCCGACAGACCTTCGCCCTCGAACACGGCGACGGCGGCCTCCGGCCTCGCCGATCCGGCCATGGACGAAACTTCGAGGGCCACGTCCCGGTACCGATTCCAGCGAACGGCGAGCGCTTCGGCGGCGGCCACCTCGCGGTCTGAATCGGCGGCCCGGAGGATGGTGTCGACGCTGTCGTCGGCTTCGGCAACGAGCTGATCGACCGCGCCGCCCGCCACCTGCTGCCGCTCCACCTCGAGTAGTAGGAAGCCGAGTTGCGACTGCAGGCCGAACGTGGCGTCCTGCATGCCAGCGCTGGCCGTGATGGCGTCGTAGCCGCCGTCACTGGCATCGTTCAGCGCCTGCTGGCGGACCAGGAGACCGTTGGTCAGAACCGCCAGGAAGCCGACGAGGGCCACGGTGGCGAGGGCGAGGAACACGTTGACGGCACGGCGCACCAGATGGGCGAGACGGTACTGGATCCAGATCATCACCAGCAGTGTGACGAACCCAAGGGCGATGGCCAGCCCGACGAGGGTCGAGGCTCGTCCGGCCTCCTCGTCGTATCGGGCTCTGGCATCCTCGGTGAGGGATGCGACCGACGAACCGATCTCCGTGTCGACCACGTCGAGGGCTGACCGCAGCTGATCGTCGGCCCCGGGTAGATCGTTGAGGTTGGTCACCCTGGCGGCCTCGACGGAGCTGGCATAGACCGTGAGGGAGGCGGCGATGTTCTGGAGTTCGGTCGGGATATTCGAGCTGTCGCCGGCGCCGACCCGGCCGATGTCGGCCGAAACCACGGTCAGCTGCTCGTTGGCCCGACGGAGTGCATCGAGGTAGAGATTGCGGCTGGCGCGGTCCTCGTCGCCGGATGAGGACACCGAGAGGTGGGCCGCCGTGGCGGCGGCGTTGGCCTCGGCCACCGAGGCGAAGAGATCCTGCACCTCGATGAGCGCGGGCGCGGTGGAGTCCGACGTGGTTCGAGCCGTGTCCTGCAGGAGGAATCCACCTACGACACCGAGTGCCCCGGTGAGCGCGATGAGTACGGGTACGAGGATCATCCAACGACGTAACAGCCCACTGGTGCCACGATCCGGGAGGCCTTTGCCGACCGGTGCGGGAGCGGCTGACGGCAGGGTCGGCGGCTCGACCGGTGCTGGGCTTGTGACCGATGTCGTCATGACGTTGCCCAGCCTAGTGGCCCGAACCTCCGGGATGGCTACGGCTCCGTTCGGCGGCAACCACAAACTATGATCAGGGCACTGTGGCGTCGGACTCATCCTCTTCACCCGGACCGCGGCCTCCCGCCGGTCGGTTCGGTGCGGCTCCGTTGATCGGCGTCGCCGGCCTGGACCGTCTCGCGGCCGCCGTCAGCGGCCTGCGGGCTGGCATCGTCGAACTCGAGCAACTCCCGTCGTTCCTGATGCTCGGCGATGCCGAACCCGGCACGGCAACGGCCGCCGGGTATGCATCGGCGGCCCGCCAGGCCGCCGACTTCTGGCCGCTTCTCGATGTGCTCACCGATCGGATCGACGAGGCGCGACAAATGGTCGATCGACACGGGCTGACACCCGGCGGCGGCAATTCCCGGCGGGTGGGGGAGCTGAACGATCTGCTGGCCGAACCGCTGACGGTGGCCCTCACCGACGGCACACGAACGCTGCCCGCCTCCGCCGCACTCGGTCTGCTGCATGAGCGTTACGACGCGGTACACCACGGGGTCAGCCGAATCGATCGGGCCTGGCTCGACGTCCTGCCCCGGGTCGAGGCGGCGCGGGAGACCGCCGATCGACTGCAGGCGGAGGCCGAGGCGCTCGGCGTCGTCGAACCTCTCATCGGGCGAGCCCGGAGCCGGGCCGAGGACCTCGCCGAGCGGCTCCTGGCCGACCCGATCAGCGTCGACGAGTCGGAGGGTCGCGACCTCGATCGGCTGGTGGCCGACGCGGCCAGGCAGATGACCAGCCTTCGCACCGGTCACGACAACCTCGGTGAGGACCTGCAACGCACCGAGGAGGTCCTCGCCTCCCTGCGTGTCCTGCGAACCCGTGCCGCGGCGGCGGCCGCGGAGGCCCGGCATAAGATCGTCGACCCGCCTGACCTGGTGACGGTGCCGAGCCGGACCATCATCGACGGGCCCGGTGGTCTG
>JAOUGG010000347.1 GCA_029857855.1 Acidimicrobiia bacterium
CTCGACGGTGCCACTTCCGGTGACGGCTTCAACCTGCTGCGACCGACGACCACGACCACCCGCCCCACCTCAACGACCACGTCAACCGTCGTGCCGAAGGAGGACTCCGTAGGCGCCGGATCCGACGACACCACCGGAACCGGCACCGGCACCGGCGACGAACCGGCGCCGGGCTCGGCCACGACCCTCCCGGCCGAGGGTGACGGCGAGCCGGCCGGCACCACCGATCCGGGCGGGTCGTCGTCCACGACCGCGGCCGGCGATCCGGCCATGATTACCGTCTACGAGGAGGACTTTTCCGAGGGAGCGCTGATCGCCGGTCGGTGGTCGATCGCCGACTCGATCGGAAACGGGGGATGGGGTCTGCTCCGACGCTCGGCGGTGGCGGTCGTTGCCGACCCGTCGGCCGCCGGTGGCCATGTACTGGCCATCACCGCTCGCCCCGGCACCGGCGCGGAAGCCGGTCAGATGGTGTCGGGTGCGGTTCGGCTGCTCGGCCACGGTCTCACCCACGGCCGCTACTCCGTCCGCGCTCGGGTCGACGCCGACCCCGACGGAGCAACCGGCGGTGTGGTGCTGCTGCAACCGACCTCCGCCGGCGGTGCGGCGGCCACGAGCGACGAGATCCGGATCATCGAGACCAGTCGTAATCGGGCCACGAGATCCCCCGTCGAGTCGACAGTCCGATGGGTCGGTGCCGGCGGCACGGAGCCGATCGGCAAAGCCCATCGCACGGCCGACGGACCGGTCTCGGCCGCGGAGTGGCACGTCTACACCCTGGAGTGGGCGGCGGACCGGCTCACCGTCATCCTCGACGGTGAACCGCTCACCCTGACGGTCGATCCCGCCCGCATCCCGAACGAGCCGATGGATCTGGCGATCCGGCTCGATGCCCTCGATACGCCCTCCGCTCCGGGTGAACAGCCGACCCTGTCGGGCGAGGTTCGGCTGATGATCGACTGGATCCGTATCGAACAGGTCAACAGCGGATCGTCGTCGTGATCGGTTCGATCCTGCGAGCTCTCGCCCGAGCCGCGCCCGTTGTCGCCGCGATCTCGGTGGCCTTCGGCCTCGCCCGCTTCGCGCCGTACTGGGTGCTCGGTGTCGACCGCAGGCTGTGGTGGCTCGGTGTGTTCGCGACTGCCAACTCCTGCCTCGTGCTGGGTGACAACCTGCGGGCCCGGTTGATGCGGCGCGCCAGCCCGGACGGGTAGTCAGGCCAGCGCCGACTCGAGGCTCTTGGCCGCCCGGAGCAGGGCGAGGTCACCGTGGGGGCGTCCGATCAGCTGGGCCCCGACCGGCAGTCCGTCGTGGAAACCGGCCGGCAGCGACAACGCCGGCAGGCCGAAGGCCGTGATCCGGAAGCACACGCTCATCCAGTCGACGTAGCGCTCCATCGGCGTGCCGGCCACCTCCGTCGGATACTCCCAGTCGGCGGGGAACGGCATCACCTGGGTGACCGGGGCGATCAGCAGGTCGTAGTTCTCGAAGAACCGGTTGGCCCGATCCCAGAGCACCTTGAGGTGGGCGAACGCCCCGTTGATCTGCGCTGCGGTCAGGGAAAGTCCCTTCTCCACTTCGAACCGGACGGGCGCTTTGATCTGGTCGAGGTGTGGTGCCAGCCGCTCGGCCTGGCCGGCGTAGGAGAACGATCGCAGGGTCAGGTAGGCCTCGTCGGCTCCCGAGAAGTCGGGCTCGTCGTCGGTGACCGTCCAGCCGAGGTCGTCGGTCAGGACCGGGATCAGGCGGGCCAGCGTCTCGGTGATGGGGGGCTCGATCGGCAGCCCGCCGAGGTCGGTGCTCCAGGCGACCCGGAGCGGCTGATCGACAGGGTGTGTCGAGGGGCGGATCGACGGGAGACCCCGGCCCAGCGGATCCCGACTGTCGGGCTGGGCGATCACCGACAACAGCAGCGTCATGTCGTCGACCGTGCGGCCCATCGGACCGTGGATCGGCAGCGGGTTCCAGGCGTTTCCGACGCCACCCACCGTCACCACTCCGGCCGAGGGCCGGAATCCGACCACGTTGTTCCACGCCGCCGGGTTGCGCAGCGATCCGCCCGAGTCGCTGCCATCGGCCAACCCGAGCATGCCGCAGGCCAGCGCGGCAGCCGCTCCGCCGGAGGAACCGCCGGCGCTGCGGGTGGGGTCGAACGGGTTGACGGTGGTGCCGTAGATCGGATTGAAGGTATGGGAACCGACACCGTGCTCCGGCACGTTGGTCTTACCCACCGCCATTGCGCCGGCGGCCTTGATGCGCGACACGATCAGGGAATCGGCCGCTGGACGGTGGCCTTCATAGGGCGGCGAACCGTAGGTGGTGACGAAGTCGGCGGTCTCCGTCAGGTCCTTGAATGCGGTGACGATTCCCGCCAGCGGACCGAGCGCCTCCACCTCGGCCTCGGTGATGGCGGCCGCTCGCCGCTCGTCGAGGTCGGCCGCCTTGCGCCGGGCGACGTCGGGGTCGGCGGCCACGATGGCGTTGACCGTCGGATTACGTTCATCGATGCGAGCCAGGTGGGCATCGAGCAGCTCCCGGGCCGAGACCTCCCGGTGTCGGAACATCCGGGTCTGCTCGGTGGCGGTGAGATCACACAGCTCGGATGGAGAACTCATGCTCGAACGTTACCAGGTGCGGAAAACCGGACCTCCAGCGCATCCCGGCCAAGCCCCGTCACCCCTCCAAAATTTGCAGCACAGGTGGTACTGAGTACCACCTGACGCGCGCAGAATGGGCGGGATCAGCCGAGCACCGTTTCGCCGTCTCGAACCAGGAGGCGGTAGAGATCGGCATAGAGGCCTCCGGCGGCCAGCAGCACTTCGTGGGTGCCGCGTTCCACGAGCCGTCCCTCGTCGAGGACGAGGATCTGGTCGGCCTCGATGATGGTCGACAGACGGTGGGCGATCACGACCGACGTCCGATCCATCAGCGCCCGGGCCAGGGCGGCCTGTACCTGGGCCTCGTTCTCCGAGTCGAGGTGGCTGGTGGCCTCGTCGAGGATGACCATGGCCGGGTCCTTGAGCAGCATCCGGGCGATCGACAGCCGCTGCTTCTCACCGCCCGACATGCGGTAGCCCCGCTCCCCGACGATGGTGTCGAGCCCGGCCGGCAGCGCCTCGATCACGTCGTGGATCTGGGCCGCCCGGCACACCTCGGCCAGTTCGGCATCGGTGGCATCGGGTTTGGCATAGCGGAGGTTGTCGCCGATCGACTCGTGGAACAGATGCGGATCCTGGACCACCACCCCGATCGACGACCGCAGCGACTCCTGGGTCAGCGACCGTACGTCGTGCCCGTCGATCAGAACCGCCCCGTCGGTGACGTCATAGAGGCGGGGTATGAGCGCGGTCAGCGTGGTCTTGCCCGCCCCCGACGGCCCGACCACCGCCACCAGCTGGCCCGGCTCGATCGTGAAGCTCACGTTCTTCAGCACGGGCGCGGTCGCGGCTTCGGCTGCGGCCATCCCGTTGCCGGAACTCGTGACGCCGGCGCTCGGCGTCTCCAGACCGGGCACGATCAGCTCGTCGGACCGGGGGTAGCGGAACGACACGTCCCGGAACTCGATCCGACCCTCCGGGTTTCGCAGCGGACGGGCGTCGGGGGCGTCGACGAGAGGGCTCTCGGCGTCGAGCACCTCGAAGACCCGGTCGAACGAGACGAGCGCGGTCAGCACGTCGATGCGGGCGTTGGTCAGGCCGGTCAGCGGCATGTAAATGCGGCCGACCAGCAGACCCATGGCGGTCAGATCACCGACCGAGAACGAACCTTCGAGGGCGAACAGCCCGCCGAGCCCGTAGACCAGTGCGGTGCCGATGGCTCCGAGCAGCGACAGGACCGTCATGAACCCCCGGGTGAAGATGGCCGATCGGATCCCGATGTCGCGCACGTGGGCGGCCCGGTCGGAGAAGAGTTCGAGTTCGTCGTCGCCCCGACCGAACAGCTTCACGAGCAGGGCGCCGGCCACGTTGAAACGCTCGGTCATCGTCGAGTTCATGGCCGCGTTCAGGTCCATGCCCTCCCGGGTGATGCTCTGCTGGATTCGGCCGATGCGGCGGTAGGGGAGCACGAACAGCGGGGTCAGCACCAGCGCCAGCAGGGTGAGCCGCCACTCCAGCACGAACATGGCGATCAGGGTGGTGACCAGCGTGATCACGTTCGACACCACGGTGCCCAGGGTGGTGGTGAGTGCACGCTGGGCGCCGATCACGTCGTTGTTCAACCGGTTGGTCAGCGTGCCGGTCTGGGTCCGGGTGAAGAAGGCGATCGGGAGCCGCTGCACGTGGTCGAACAGCGCGACCCGAAGGTCGTAGATGACGCCCTCACCGATGCGCGCCGACCAGAACCGCTCGAACAGTCCGACGAACCCCTGCAGGAGCGCGGCGGCCACGATGGCGATGGCGAAGATGAGGAGGAGCCGGCGGTCGGTGTTGGGGATGGCCCGGTCGATGATCGAACCGAAG
>JAOUGG010000348.1 GCA_029857855.1 Acidimicrobiia bacterium
CGACGGGATCCGCGAACTCGAGGAGGAGGTTGGTCTCTCCGTGAATCCGGTCGATCTGACCTCGGTCGGGGTTCACCGGATCGTCGACCACCGTGACGGCATCACGAACCGCGAACAGGTGCACGTCTTCTTCGTCCGGTCGGACCTTGCCCTCGATCGATTCACGCCCGACCCGGCGGAGGTGTCGAGCCTGGTCGAGGTGGGGATCGGAGCGCTGTTGACCCTGGTCGATCCGGCGAACGACACCACCCGCGTCGATGTTCGGGAATGGGCACCGGGATCGACGGTGTCGGAGACCACGATCGGACCCGACGATCTGATGCCCGGCTACACCGGCTATCTGATCAAGACGCTGATCATGGCCGAACGTTTCGCGGCGGGTCGGTCGCCGATCGCCATCTGACGCCGACGACAGCCGAAACGGTCAGCCTCGAATGAGCCCGAGGGCTTCGGCCCTGGTGGCGGCGTTGGTTTTGAGAAGGCCACGCACGGCCGAGGTGGTGGTCATCGCCCCTGGCTTCAGAACCCCGCGCATCGTCATGCACAGGTGTTCGGCCTCCATGGTGACGAGCACGCCGCGAGCCTCGAGCCGGGTCATCATGGCATCGGCCACCTGCACCGTGAGACGCTCCTGCACCTGGAGCCGTTTGGCGTAGCCGTCGACGACCCGGGCCAGCTTCGACAAACCGCATACCTTGCCGTCGGCCCCCGGCAGGTAGGCCACGTGGGCCCGGCCGATGAAGGGCAGCATGTGATGCTCGCAAAGTGAACTGAACGGGATGTCCCGCACGATCACCATCTCGTCGTGGTCGACCTCGAACTTCCGGTCGAGCTGATCGGCCGGGTCCGACTGATAGCCCTTGAGGAGCTCGCCGTAGGATCGGGCCACCCGGGCCGGTGTGTCGAGCAGGCCGTCGCGGTTGGGGTCCTCCCCCACCGCGGCCAGGATCTCGCGTACCGCCGCTTCGATTCGTGCTTGGTCCATTTACCGCACACTATCGGTTGGGCGCGGCCATGCCCCGCTCAGGCCAGCTCGGGCCGATCGGCGAACTGCTCCAGGGCCTCGGGATTGGCGAGCGCCTCAAGGTTGCGGACCGGCCGTCCATGGACGGTCTCGGTGACGGCCAATTCCACGATCTTGCCCGAACGGGTCCGGGGAATGTCGTCGACGGTGGCGATCACGCCCGGGACGTGACGAGGTGACCCCTTGATCCGCAGATCGGATTTGATGGCGGCGATGAGGTCGTCGGTCAGTTCGAATCCGTCGGCCAGTCGGACGAACAGTACGATCCGGGTGTCGTTCTCGTACTCCTGGGCCACCGCGATCGCCTCGGCCACCTCATCGCGCTGCTCGACGATGCGGTAGATCTCGGCGGTTCCGATCCGAACCCCGGACGCATTGAGCGTGGCGTCGGAACGGCCAAAGATGATCATGCCCCCCTGCTCGGTCCAGGCGGCGAAATCGCCGTGGGCCCAGACACCGTCGAACTTGTCGAAGTAGGCGGCGTGGTAACGTTCGCCTCCCGGATCGTGCCAGAATTCGAGCGGCATCGATGGAAACGGTGCGGCACAGACCAACTCGCCCTTGACGCCGGGCGGGGCCGGCCGCCCGTCTTCGTCGTAGACGTCGGTGGCGAGGCCGAGGGCCCGGCTCTGGATCTGTCCGGCGTACACCGGTCTGGTCGGGTCACCGATGACCAGGCAACCGCACAGGTCGGTGCCACCGGAGATCGAGGCCATGTGGAGGTCCGAGCCGATCGCCTCGTAGACCCAGGCGAAGCCCTCGTGGCTGAGCGGCGAACCGGTGGAGCAGATCGTCCGGATCGAGCTCAGGTCGTGGTTGTCGGCCGGCCGGTAGCCGGACTTCATCACGCTGTCGATGAACTTGGCCGAGATGCCGAACAGGGTGATGCCGTGCCGTTCGGTCAGCTCGAACAGGGTTCCGATCGAGGGATGGGCCGGGTTGCCGTCGTACAGCACGATCGTGGCGCCGGTCCCGAGGCAGGAGACCAGCCAGTTCCACATCATCCATCCGCAGGTGGTGAAGTAGAAGACGACATCGCCGGCACCGATGTCGGAGTGGAGATGCTGCTCGCTGGCGTGTTTGAGCAGTACACCTCCGGCCCGGTGCACGATGCACTTCGGCTTGCCCGTCGTGCCCGACGAGTAGAGGACGTACAGCGGGTGGTTGGCCGGCAATCGCGTGTACGACGGTTCGGCGCCCTGATGTTCGGCCAGCAGGTCCGACCAGTGGCGATGGTCCTGCGTGATCGGCGGCCGATCGTCGAGGTTGGCAACGACGACAACGTGTTCGAGCGAGTCGAGCCGCCCTGCGATCTCATCGAGGCGCTCGAGCAGGCGGAACTCCCGCCCGCCGTAGCGATAGCCGTCGGCCGCCAGCAGCACCTTGGGTTCCATCTGGCCGAAACGATCAAGCACACCCTCCACCCCGAAGTCGCACGACGTCGACGTGAACACCGCACCGATCGACGACGCGGCCAGGAACATCACGACGGTTTCCGGTCGGTGAG
This sequence comes from Acidimicrobiia bacterium, assembly GCA_029857855.1. Lineage (GTDB taxonomy): Bacteria > Actinomycetota > Acidimicrobiia > Acidimicrobiales > SZUA-35 > JAHELU01. The sequence goes on from JAOUGG010000348.1 coordinate 2,532, forward strand.
GCATCCATGCCGCCACACGATCGCCGGCCTCGACGCCCATCGCCAGCAGCGCACTGGTCATCGCTCCGACCTGGGAACGCAGTTCGTCCCACGTCAGGTTGATCTCCCGGCCCGCCTCGTCGACCGAGACGATGGCGAAGCGGCCCGCCCCCTCACGGTCGGCCAGGAGGTTCTCGGCGAAGTTCAGGTGGCTGTCAGGCAGGAATGTGGTGTCACGGAACCGCTCCCCGTGTTCGACGTCGCGGTCGCCGGGATCACCGATCAGCCCGCACCAGTCCCACACCGACCGCCAGAAGCCACCCGGATCGGCCAGGGAGGCCGCGATGAGTTCCACGCTGTCGGCCGTCTCGGGATGGACCTCGCGCCGGAACCGGTCGATCTTCGTGCGGCTCACGAACCCCGAACTGGGCGTCCAGAGGGGTGTCGGCTTGGTATCGGTCACGTCGCTGGTCCCTTCGTGAAGGTTTCCACCGTCGGGCTCGGGTGGTAGGAAGGATCGTGGACACAGTACCCATGCCCCCTCCCACCTCGCCACATCGACCAACCGTCGGGCAGCACATCTGAAATGGTCAAAGCAACCCTCTTTGAAGTGAAGAGACGTATCGGCGCGCACAACGTCGTGGTCGTCGCCGCCGGCATCGCCTTCTACGGCCTCCTCACCCTGATTCCGGTGCTGACAGCGCTGATCTCGACGTACGCCCTGATCAACGATGCGGCCGACATCCGGTCGCAGGTGGCGGAAGCGGCCTCCGCCCTCGACTCCGGCACCAGGGATCTCATCACCGACCAGATGACCAACATCGTCGAGAGCATGCAGAACTCCGCCACGGGGGTCGTCATCATCTCGATCCTGCTGGCGCTGTTCTGGGCCTCCGGCACGGTGCAGAAGCTGCTGGCCGCCGTCGGCACGGCCTACGAGCACGCCGAGTCGCGGCCGGGCTGGCAGGTCCGGCTGCTGAGCTTCGGTTTCACCACGGCGGCGATCGTCATGATCGTGGTCCTGCTCTCACTGATCAGCGCCGCTCCGTTGATCCTCGATCGAGTCGATCTGGGGTCCGGAGCCGAGCTGGCCATCGGGCTGGCCCGCATTCCGGTCGCGCTGCTCCTTTTCGTCGTCGGGCTCACGGTGCTCTACCGGTACGGACCCGATCGGCGGCCACGCACCCCGTGGCGTAATCTGGGCGCGCTGGTCGGGGGTGGCCTGTTCGTCCTGTTCGCGGTGGCGCTCAGCGTCTACATCAACAACGTCGGCGGGCTACCCGCCTCCTACGGTCTGCTCGGCGGCGTCGCCGTTCTGATGATCTTCCTCCAGCTGACGGCCGTCTCGGTGATCATCGGAGCCGAGGTCAACGCGGCCGTTGAGGGGGCCCAGGCCACCAAGCCCGCGCCGGTATCGGTCGACGGGCGTCGACCGGTCAACGAGGTGGTGGCCGACGCCGAGCCGCTCTCGGTCGGCAAGGCCGTCGGCGGGCTCGTCGCCCTGTTCCTGTTCGGGCGCCGCTGACGGCCGTTTGGCCGGTCAGACCTCGGCCGCGGTCTGGGCCACCGCTCGATCCTGAGCCTTCTGCAGTTCCACCCGCAGCTGCTCGGTGAAAGCCTGCAGCTGTTGCCGGTCGGGGCGGCGGCCCTCGTTGCCCACCAGTTCCATCGGATCGGCCACGACGATGGCGACGTTCGACCGATGGAACCGCTTGGCTCCCTGAGGGAGCACCTGTTCGGTCCCGGCCACACCGATCGGCACGACCCGGGCTCCGGTCCGGCTGGCCAGCCACGCCGCTCCGTCGAACAGCGGACCGATCTCGTTGCCGTACTGCCTGCCGCCCTCGGGGAAGACGATCATCGACTCGCCATCGGCCAGCAGGCCGAGTGCAGCCTTCATGGCGTCCTTG
>JAOUGG010000349.1 GCA_029857855.1 Acidimicrobiia bacterium
GTGATCGATCTCGGTGGCGCTGCGGTTCGCGGCGACGGCCTGGTTCTGATCGGCCGCACGTTGTATGCGAACGAGGGCGGCATCAATCAGGTCACCGTCATCGAGCTCTCGGCCGACCTGTCGTCGGGTGAGGTCGTCGATGCCCTGACCAGCGCGGCCTACGACGTGCCGACCACCTCGGCCGTCTTCGGATCGTCGCTCTACTCGGTGAACGCCAAGTTCGGCACCCCGCCGCTCCCGACGACCCCCTACGAGATCGTCCGCGTAACCCGCTGAACCCCATTCCTCCCATTCTGAAATTTGCAGCAGAGGCGGGACTGAGTCCCACTTCAGGCGCGTAGAATCGCAAACGTCTTCCCCCGACATCATCGAATTAATTCGAAACGGGGGACCACGTGGTCACCGACCAGTATTTTCGACGCCAACACGGCGTGATCAGCCGCGCGCAGGCGCTCGACGCCGGCCTGAGCCTCGACCAGATCCGGTATCGGGTTCGACGGCAGCAGTCGTGGATTGAGATTCACCCGGGTGTCTACCACCTCGCCGCCGTACTCCGGACATGGCACTCGGCACTGATGGCGCTGGTGCTCTACACCGGTGGCGTCGCCTCGCACCGCACAGGCTCCGCCCTGTGGCACCTTGAGCTGTACCGGACTCCTCGCATTCTCGAAGTGACGGTGCCATTCGACAACTACATTCGGCAGCCGGACGCCGCTGTGATCCATCGAACGAAACAATGGGCTCTCGCCGATGTCGTCGAACGCAACGGCATCCCATGCACCGGCATCGATCGTACGATCCTCGATTGCGGAGCGGTGCTCGGACCGCCGACGGTGGAACGGCTCGCCGAGTCGGCGATCCGGCAGAAGCTGACATCGTGGCCGCAGCTGGCGGTCACGCTGAGCCGACATTCCCGCAGAGGCCGCGACGGCTGTGGCGTCCTGCGGACCGTGCTCGACGAGCGCCTCGCCAACGCCACGGTTCCGCTGTCCGACTTCAGTCGGGTTGTGGCGAACCTCCTCGTCGACAGCGGCCTTCCCCAGCCCATCCTCGAATATCCGATTCTCGACGAACACGGCCGTATCGTCATGCAGGCCGATCTCGCTTGGCCGCATCTACAGAAGGCGTGGGAGCTCGACGGGCTTGCGTATCACTTCGCACGAGAGGCTGTGGAGCGCGATCGTCGGAAGCGGAACACGGCCAAGGCGCTCGGTTGGAACATCCAGGAGATTCTCTGGTCGATGTACGCGAAGGAGCCCGAGCAACTGGTCGATTTGGCCCGCCGGTTCCTCAATCCCTCAACCGTTCTGCGCGCGTAGAACGGGACTCAGTACCGTCTCTGCTGCAAATTTCGGCCGGGGTCCATTCTGCGCGCGTAGGACGGGACTCAGCACCGCCTGTGCTGCAAATTTTGGGTGTAGGTACGGTGTGTGGGTTAGCGGCGGTCGACCGCCGGGGGCGTCGGGTTGGGCGCCGTGCCGAGGCGAGCGGCCGGGTCGGACAGGTCGTCGCCCGGTTGAATCGGGATCGACGACAGCGACTCCAGCGTCATGCAGTCGGCCAGGATGTTGTGGAACCGGTGCAGCGGCTCCTCGAACCGTCCGATCAACGGACCGGGTGGGGGCGCCCCATGGGTCAGACCCCGCTGTGATCGCTGCACGATGTCGATGTCCTCACCGTTGACCTCGAACCAGAACTTGCGGGTCGGCGCGAACGCCGCCTCGTCGACCTCCAGCGACGCCTCCGGCAGCAGGAACGTGCACGTCTCCGTCGTCACCCCCGGTGCCAGCGGGTCGAGCCGCATCACGAAGACGTGGTTGGGCAGCACCGACAGCAACACGTTGGGGAAGATGGCCACGAAGCGCCCGCTCAACGCATCCGACTCGTCGAGCCCGTCGAGGGGCGGCAGGGCCAGCCAATCGTCACGCTCGTCTCCGGACACCGGCGTGGTCGTCTGACCGCAGTACTGACCCGCCCCCTGATATCGGTAATGGTCGGCCACCCGAGACACCTTGGCCAGCTCCGGATGCACCCAGGTCAGGTGGTAGTACTCCTGATAGTTCTCGGTGATCAGCTTCCAGTTGGCGTCGATCGTGATCGTTTGCTCCTCGCGCTTGCCCCACTCGCCGAACCGGTACCCGGCCATCCGCTCCGGCAGGTCGCCGAGCCACCCTGTGAGCGGCGGCGTCTCCGGATCGAGGCAGGCGAACAGCAGCGGCCCCCAGGTGTCGACCCGCACGGGCAGCAGCGAGTAGTCGGCCTTGTCGAACGCCGCCCGCGGCACCTGGTCGACGTAGGGGGCGGCCCGCAGTGACCCGTCGAGGGCGTAGGCCCACCGGTGGTAGGGGCAGCGGATGGTGTTGGCCACCTCGCAGTCGGCGTCGGTCAGTTCGGTGCCCCGATGGCGACAGGCGTTGAGGAACCCGTGGAGTTCGCCGGTGGCGCCGTCGCGGGTGATGACGATCGAGCGGCTCCCGAGGCGCCGCACCAGCAGGCGGCCGGGTCTGGCCACGTCGGCGGCCACGCCAACGCAGACCCACGCCCGTTCGAAAACCTGTTGTTGCTCGAGCCCGAAGAACTCGTGGTCGACGTAGCAGGCCGGGTCGAGGCCGAGGCACTCGTTTAGCGGGCGGCGGGTGGCGGCCCAGGTCACATCATCGCGCCAGCGAATCCGGTCACCCCCACCGCCGTCACCGGGCAACGTGACCGCCGCCACCATGAGCTGTCATCGCTCAAGCGTGCACCTCGGCTGAATGGCTGTCAAGCTCCGGCCGGCGGCGGTGCGTCGACCCCCGGATCGGCATGCTCCGACTCCCAGGCGACGGCCAACGCCTCGGAGGTGACGAGATCGGTTTGGTAGGTGATCTTGATGTTGGCGTCGTGGCCGGGGATGATCCGAACGTCGGCGTCGCTGAAGTTCTGCACCACCTCCGCGGTGTCGACCCCTCGGAACCCGGCGCTGTGGGCAGCGTCGTGCGCGGCCAGCAGGGTGGCGGCGTCGAAGGTCTGCGGCGTCTGTACCCACACGTGGTCGTGGGGGTCGACAAAGCGGTGCCGGTCCATGGCGTAGAGTTCGTCGGTCACAACCAGCCCCGGGATCACCGCGCCGTGGGCGGCGGCGTCGACCAGCGATCGGACGAGCAGGTCGCGCCCCATGAAGGGACGGGCTCCGTCGTGAACGGCCACCACGTCGAGCAGACCTTCATCGATGCGGGATCGCAGCGCGGCGACGCCGGCGTACTCGGACTCGTGGCGGGTCTCGCCACCGAGCGTGGTGTGAACGGCGAGATCCGTTGACCGCCCGCCGACGGCGGCCACCAACCTCTCGATCTGCCCGGCGTCGTCGGCACGATGTACCAGCACCAGGTCGGTCACCAGCTCGCAGGACAGAACGGTCTCCACCGAATAGTCGAGGATGTGACGTCCCCGGATGGTCAGGTAGACCTTGTTCATGTCGGACCCGATACGCGAACCCATACCGCCGGCGAGTATGACGACGGCTGCCCGGAGCCTGTTGCCTGCCGGTGGGGTCGGCCCCTGCGATTCCACGAGCCAAGAGTACCGGTCGTCGCCCCCGCCCGTTCCGGTGTGTGGGGTCATCGCTATCGATCAACCGGCACACCAGGACGGGGATGGGACGGATCAGGGGGCGGTATCCTGCGGCGTGGCTTCCACGATCAGTGTCCGCCAGATCGACGGTGTGTCGGGCGTCGTGTGCGTGGACTGCAATCTGTCGCCGGCGACCGGGGCGACCGGGGCGACCGGGGCGACCGGGGCGATCGCGGTCGACGCTGTCGAGCTGGTCGACCTCCTGGCCACGATCGACCCGGCAGTCGGGATGCTCGTGTTCCGGGAAGCAGACGACGCGGCCACCGAGGCCACCGGGGCCGCGGCCCGGACCCGGATCGTCCACCTCGTCGAGCGGCTGAGGGCCGAACCCGAGCACGTGGCCGCCATACGACGGGTCCCGGCGGTCAACGCCATCAAGCGTGTCCACGACGGAGTGGTCGCCGAAGCCGTCGACCGCGAGACGCTGAATCTCCTCCGCCCGCCCGAGGTGGTCAACCGGCAAGCGCTGGATGCCGCACTCAGCCGGCTCGGAGCGGTTGCCGACGATCCCCCCGTCAACCCCACCGTGCTGGTGTCGTCAGTCGGTGGCTCCGTCCTGGTGGTGGATCCGTTGCCCGACTGAGACCACCAGGTCCGGATCGTGGCATTGGGCACGTGTAATCATGGCGACAATCGGGTGTCGTCGCCTGAAGGCCATGGGGGGCGGGCGTAAACTCGAACCATACGCAGTGATCGTCACGGCGTTGGGTAGGGTTTGATGCAATGATGATTCCGTTTGTCATCGCCGCGGTGCTCGCCGTCGCCTTCCTCGGCATGTGGCTCGCAGCCCAGTCGAAGG
>JAOUGG010000351.1 GCA_029857855.1 Acidimicrobiia bacterium
GATGCGGGCCAGGCCGTCGGGGTGGCGGCCGAACTCGGGGTATTTCTCGGTCAGGTAGCCGAGCGCCTCGTCGATCATCTTCCATCGCTCGAAGAAGAATGACGCCCCGTGCCACCACACCCGCACCAGCGGTTGGGTGGCCACCGCGATCCCGGTCTTGCGGGCGGTGCGGAGGAACAGGTCGTAGTCCTCGGCATAGCTGCCGGGGATCTCCTCGTCGACCAGGCCGATCCGGTCGACGAGAGTCTGGCGGTGAACCAGCCAGCTCGACGGATGGACCTCGGTCATCCGATCACGCAGGAAGCCGTCGAAGGTGACCCGATCGGGGTTGGGCATCCGGGCGGTGTCGGTGCCGTTGTAGCGGATGAGGATGCCGGTGCACGCTGCCCGACACCCGGGTGACGCGGCCAGCGTCTCGAACTGGGCCTGCAGTTTGCCGGGCAGCCATTCGTCGTCGTCGTCGCAGAAGGCGATCCAGGCGCCCGACGAGATGTCGATGCCGCTGTTGCGGGCACCGGCCAGACCGGGGGTCCGCTGGTTGGTCGTGATGACGACGTCAACCCGGTGGCCCTTGTCGGTCGCCAGCTCGGCCAGGCTGTGGTCCGGTTCGGACCGGTCGAAAACGAGCACGATCTCGACCGGGGCGTCGTGGCGCTGGGCCAGCACACCTGCCAGTGCCCGGCGCAGCAGTTGCGGCCGATCCCGGGTCGCGATGATCACCGACACCGAACGGTCGGCCAGGTGCTCCGAGGCGCCGACGTCGGCGCCGTCGACGTCAGCCGAGAGCGGCGCAACGGACGAGCGGCGATTGGGATCGTCGGCTTCCCCGGGCTCGGAAGCGGGGGTGGGCGTCAGGGTGGAGGCCTCGGGTGGTGTCATGGGGTGGGCTTTCGGCGGTCGGCGAACAGATAGGGGGTGGTCGCCGCCCGTCGGTCGACAGCAGGCCTCGCCGCCTCGGTTGGCGCCTCAGCCTGCTCGGCGGGAGCGGCGAGGGCCGCCTCGATCGGTGTCCGGGTGCCGATCAGTCGATCGACGGCCTGGGCGAAGGCGGTCACACCGACGGCGTTGCCGTGATCGGCGGTCGTGGCGAAGGCATCGGGATCGGCCACGGCCCGATCCATGGCGGCGAACAGGTCCTCCCGGTTGTCGACGACGATCGCCACGCCGTGGCGGGCGAGATGTTCTGCGAAGCGCATCTGGTGCTCGTCGACGTGCTCGTGATAGGCCGGATTGCGGGCGACGACGATCGGAAGGCGCCCCGACATCCGGGCGTCCATCACGGTCGACGGCCCACCGTGGCTGACCACGACCGAAGCCCCCCGGAAGAGCTCCAGGAGCTCACCGTGCGGGATCAACTCCCGGCTACCGTGGCGCGACGACGCCGAGGTTCCGGACTGGACGACGACCACCACATCGGGGTGCAGGTCACGCCACTCGTCGATCCAGCCGATCAGCCGGTCGAATCGGTGATGGTCGGTGCCGACCGAGACCACCACATCGGCGGTCGACCGGCGAACCGGCCGATCGGGGGTCGCCGTCGTCGTCGTCGACTCGGCGTCGGGAACGTGTTCGACGGTTGACACTAGTACACCGGTCCCGTCAGCTCGCCGCCACCGTAGAGGCTCTGCTGCTCGGGCCACTGAACGCAGAACAGTGAGGTCAGCGGACGGCAGAGCCGTCCGGTCAAGGTGCGGGAGTCGATCCGGTCGTAGACCTCGAGATAGACGCTCGGGATACCCATGGTGCGGGCAACGGCGAAGAAGGGAAGCGCCACACCGGCCCCGGTGGAGATCACCGCGTGAGGCTGAAAGTCCTTCAGCACCCGGCGGGCCAATGGTGTGTTCCGGGCCAGATTGACCACATTGCGAGTCGTCGGGTGGTGGGCGAAGATCAGCTCCTCACCCTCCAGCTTGGAGCGGGCATCGGGGAGATCGAACGACACCCATCGCCGATCATGGTGCATCCACCAGGGCTTCAGCTGGAGCAGTTGGGCCAGGTGGCCGCCGGCCGACGAGACGAACAGCAGGCGACGACGCTCGAAGGGCGTGTCGTCGGCCCGATCAGCGGCACCGGCCCGACGATCGATGCCGTGCCAGCGATCAGCGGCGATCCGGTACTGGTCTGGTGTTTCGACGTCGGTCGATGTGCCCGTGGGAGTGCCCGCGGGCTTGCCGCTCGGATGGGTGACCGCCATACACCAGAACTTCGACCGGAACGGGGGGCAACCTAAGGGGTAATATCATCGGTCCGATAGGAGGGTCGGGAGCACTACGCTGGGAAGCGGCGCCACCCGCCGCGGTCGGACCGCCATCGTGTGGACCCCGACTCAAGGCCCAAGCGTTCAACGGGCCCAATTCGTAGGGCCCCAGGTTGTAAGGCCCCAAATCGTTAGGAAGTGCATGACCACCAGACTGTCCCACGTCTCGAATCTCGAGGCCGAAGCAATCTTCATCATCCGGGAGGTGGCCGCCGAGTTCGAGCGTCCGGCGCTGCTGTTCTCGGGCGGGAAGGACTCGATCATCGTCCTTCACCTGGCCCTGAAGGCGTTCGCGCCCGCCCCGCTCCCCTTCCCCATCATGCATGTCGACACCGGCCACAACTTCGGTGAGGTCATCGAATTCCGCGACCGGGTCGTGGCCGAGAACAACCTCCGCCTCGTGGTGGCGTCGGTCCAGGAGGCGATCGACGAGGGCAAGATCCAGGACGCGACCGGCCCCCGGGCGTCGCGCAACCGACTGCAGACCAGCGTGCTGCTCGACGCCATCGAGAAGAACCGGTTCGACGCCCTGTTCGGCGGCGCCCGGCGAGACGAGGAGAAGGCCCGGGCCAAGGAACGGGTCTACAGCTTCCGTGACGAGTTCGGCCAGTGGGACCCGAAGGGTCAGCGGCCCGAATTGTGGAACCTCTACAACGGCCGCTACAACGCCGGCGAGCACATGCGGGTGTTTCCCATCTCGAACTGGACCGAACTCGACGTGTGGCACTACATCCGTGATGCGGAGATCGAGGTCCCGCACGTCTACATGTCGCACGACCGCGACGTTTTTCTGCGTGACGGCATGTGGCTAGGCGTCACCGAGTTCCTGAAGCCCATGGAGGGTGAGACGGTCGAGACCCGCAAGGTCCGTTTCCGCACCATCGGCGACGCCACCTGCACCGGCGCCGTCGAGTCACCAGCCGACTCGATCGACAAGATCATCGAGGAGGTGGCGGCCACCCGGATCACCGAGCGGGGTGCCACCCGCGCCGACGACCGCACCAGCGAAGCAGCCATGGAAGACCGCAAGAAGGAGGGGTATTTCTAACATGGATGTGTTCGGCCCGGAGGGCCTCACCCCGAGTTTCGGCAGCCGCCGAAACTCCAGCCCACGAACCACCTCGTACGGGACCCGAAGGGACACGTGATGGATCTCCTACGACTGGCAACAGCAGGCTCGGTCGACGACGGCAAGAGCACCCTGATCGGCCGACTCCTCTACGACTCGAAGTCGATCTTCGAGGATCAACTCGAATCGATCGAGGCCACCTCCGCCGAGCGGGGCGACGAGCACACCAACCTGGCGCTGCTCACCGACGGCCTCCGGGCCGAACGGGAGCAGGGCATCACCATCGACGTCGCCTATCGCTACTTCACCACGCCCCGCCGCAAGTTCATCATCGCCGACACCCCGGGTCACATCCAGTACACCCGCAACATGGTCACCGGCGCCTCCACCGCCGATCTGGCCATCATCCTGGTCGATGCCCGCAAGGGACTGACCGAGCAGTCACGGCGCCACTCGTTCATCGCCAGCCTGCTCCGCATCCCCCACCTGGTGCTGGCCATCAACAAGATGGACCTCGTCGACCACGACCAGGAGACCTTCGAGCGGATCCGGGCCGAGTACATCGAGTTCGCCTCCCGGCTCGACGTCCCCGATCTGGCCTTCATCCCGATGTCGGCCCTACACGGCGACAACGTCGTCGACCGCTCGGCCAACATGGACTGGTACAACGGCGCCACCCTCCTCCATCACCTGGAGGAGGTCTACATCGGTTCCGACCTCAACATGGTCGACGTGCGCTTCCCGGTGCAGTACGTGATCCGCCCCCAGAGCACCGAACACCACGACTTCCGGGGTTACGCAGGCACCGTCGCCGGTGGTGTGATGAAGCCGGGCGACGAGGTCGCGGTTCTGCCGTCGGGTTTCACCACCAGGATCGCCGCCATCATCGGGCCCGACGGCCCGGTCGACCAGGCCATCGCGCCGATGTCGGTGGTCGTGCAATTGGAGGACGAGCTCGACGTCAGCCGGGGCGACATGCTGTGCCGGATCAACAACCAGCCCGCCGTGACCCAGGACCTCGAGGCCATGGTCTGCTGGATGTCCGACACCACCAAACTCACCGAAGGCTCGAAGCTCGC
>JAOUGG010000350.1 GCA_029857855.1 Acidimicrobiia bacterium
GTGACCTTCGTGACGTCATACGTGCCGTATCTCGGTGCGATCTTCTCCGGCGCCTTCGCGGTGCTCATTGCGCTCGGATCGACCGGCACCCGGGACGCCATCATCATGCTGCTCGTGATCCTTGTCGTCCAGAACATCGTTCAGACGCTCATGTTGACGAAACTCTCGAGTGACCTGTTGAACCTCCACCCGATCGTCAACCTGGCATCGACCATCGTTGGCGCGGCTATGGCCGGCCTTCTGGGGGCGATGCTGTCGGCTCCCGTGGTCGCAATCGCCATCGCCGTCCAACAGCGTCTGGCCGCGCAGCGTCACGCTGGGACCGCAGATCTCACTGGGGCAACCGATCATTTGTAGCTGACTATCGGCGACGAGCCCAGGCCGACGAGACGTCGCTGCCCCCTTCGACGGTCAGGCGCCGGCCGCTCTTGAACAGGATCGGGTCGGGGGCGATCTTGCCGGCGGCCAATCCTTCACCGAGCTGAAAGCCCGACGCCAGCTCGATCAGCCCCGACGGTGCGAACGAGAATGTCTGGCTCAGCGTGTCGAGGTCGGCGGCCGAGTTCATCTTCATCAGCAGCAGATTGTCGCACTGGGAGATGACGTTCCGGTGCACTTTCGACGGCCGCTGGGTGGAGAGGAGGAGGTAGCGGCCGAACTTCCGTCCCTCGCCGGCGATGCGAACGACGTGCTCGGTGGCCAGCGCCTGGTTGACGTCGGTCGGTTCCTGAGGGCAGACGTTGTGAGCCTCGTCGATCACTATGAGAACGGGTTCCCGTCGCCGACGCTGCTCCCACAGGAATGCCAGCAGCGCGGCGGCTGCGATGGAACTCTCCGTTGCGGAGGGCAGGCTCCCCACATCGGCCACCATCACCCGCCAATCGTCGGGGAGTTCGTTCAGAAGAGGTGCCTCCTTCCCGGCCCAAATGGATTGCTGCTGGATGCCCAGGTTGTCGATCCGGAGGCCGAGGCGCCGAGCGTCGTCGGCGAAGGTCGACCGCGTCGCCGCCATCACATCGTCAATGGTGTAGTCGCCCTCCTCGAAGCGCCGGGTGATGCGGACGAAGGCGTTGTACTCCTCCGCATCGCGCACCGGATCGAGCCCGAGCACCATCGTCTGCTGCTCGAAGGACAGGCGGCCGAACACGGCCCGCAGTCGCCCCTTGGAGCCTTCGCCGCCGAACACATGGATGTGGGGCGAGATGGCCTCGTAGCGCTCGCTCAGCCGCTGGTACTCCGAGTCGGAGAACCCCGCCGACTCCTGAGGCCTGACCGCTCCGAGGTTCACGAAATCCGAGTTTGGATCGATGATCACCATCCGGATGTCGGTCTCGAGGAGCAGTCGCTCCAAAACCACACCGAGGGTGTAGGTCTTCCCCGAACCGGACTGGCCGCAGAGAAAGGTGTGACGACCGAAACCCTTGGCATTGAGGAGCGCCGGGACCTCGGTCGTGGTCTGCAGGGTGCCGAGCTCGAGGCCGGCCGTTGATCCGAGGGCCGTCGTGAAGTGTTCAGTGACCAGCTCGGTGTCGGCAAGCCCAAGGGTCGCATCGTCGAATCCACCGTCACCGCTGGGGGACAACAGACGGCCGCTACCGGTGATCGACCGAACTGAACCTCCAGCTGCGGCCTGGGTGAGGGCCGCGTCGAGCACCTGCCCCAGAAACACATTCTCGTCGGTGGACACGGTGACGTAGGCGCCCACGGGTACCGCATCGGTCGTCGATGTCTCGAACGCGAAGGTGCGTCCGTCGATGGAGGACGCCCGAGCGGTCATCGGAGGCCGCCTCTCCGAACGACCAAGGCGGTGAGCGGTTGAGTCATTGGAGTCCTCCTCTGTTGCGGGCGCCGAACGACACACCTTAACAGGCGTGAACAGACTCGTTCTACACCACATCGGTTGGCCGGTCATCAATGCCAACCAGGGGAGGTTCCGGTTCGGCGTCGCGGCGCTGGGTCAGGACTTTGACGAGTTGGACGCCGGCGAGCACGATCTGCGACTCGTAGTACACGAATGACAAGGCGGCCAGAAGCGCGCCAAATGCTCCGGTGACCGACGATCCCCCGAACTGGTTCAGGTACCAGCCGAAGGCCACGGTGCCCAGGTACAGCAGGAATGCGGAGGTCGCGGCCGACGGGATCGCCACGGACCAGTGCACGCGCACCGGGCCGATGTAGCGGAAGAGCATGGCCAGCGCCCCCACGAGCGCAACCCAGGAGGCGAGGCCGGATATCACCGGCGACAGCGTCTCGAGGATCCCAACCCGGCCGGGCATGATCGCCTCCGCCGCTCCTGTGACGGCCGAGACGGCCACACCGGCAATCAGTACCCCGCCGCTGATCAGGACCATGAGGAAGGAGATCAGCCGTCTCCGCACCAGGTGCCGGAAGCCGGCTCTGACCGGGACGTCCCAGATGACATTGACGGCGTCCACCAGCGCGAGGAAGACGAGCGATGAGGCGAACAACAGCGATCCGGCGCCGATGACTCCCAACGACGACTGGACCCGTCGTTGCGAGAGAGACTCGCTGATCGCCCGGCTGACCGCTTCGGCCTCGACGAGGCCGAGACCAGCGAGGAGATCGGCGAAGTAGGTCGTCATGTCGGCGACGCCGAAGACGCGCTCCGCCAGCGCCGCGGTGAGCGCGAGCAGCGGCACGATCGCAAACAGGGCGTAGTAGGCCAGTCCGGCACCGAGCCGCAGAGTCCGATCGCCGCGCCACGCTTCGTGGGTCGACCGGACGACGTCGACAACCACCGCAGCGGCTTGGCTCAGCGCGCCGAGCACCCGTCCTGGGGCCGCGCCCCTGTCAGGTGGTCGCATCATCGACCGATTCGGTGGAATTCGCTCGTTCGCCGCTTGCCACGCTCGTAGCCTAATGGGGGTCCCGGTCTGTGGCGTTGCCTTGTGGGGACCCGGCCCGGGCGTCGTGTCTTGACGCAACCGATCGCCCCCCGAGACCGGGCGGTGGCGGCCGCGACGGGTTGCGTCCGTTGCGCGTATCATGGTGCGCTGATGGGCCGGTGGTGAGAGGCAAGGCCGCGACATCGGAGGCCACGAGACAACGAACGGGGTACTCATGCTGAAACGCCTGCGAACGCTCGTCCAGCGGGAAACGCTCAGAGACGATGCCGTGGCCGGTGTCGTGCTGGGAGGCCAGAGCGTTCCCGACGGTCTAGCCGGCGGTCTGCTGGCCGGGGTGAACCCGGTGTACGGCCTCTACGCCTACATGTTCGGGATGTTCGGCGCCGCGTTCGCCACGAGCTCGGAGTTCATGACGGTCCAGGCCACCGGTGCCATGGCGGCGGTCGTGGCCGATGTGTCGGAGGTGCACAACGGCGGCGACTCGGAGCAGGCGCTCTTCACCTTGGCCGTCCTGACCGGGGTGGTCATGATGGCCGCCGGGTTCCTCAAGCTCGGCTCGATCCTCCGCTTCGTGTCCAATGCGGTGATGGTCGGCTTCATCAGCGGTGTCGGTATCAACATCGTTCTCGGCCAGCTCAACGACTTCACCGGCTACGAGGCCAGCGGGTCGGGCCGCCTGGCGAGGGCGATTGACCTCCTCTTTCACCTGGGAAGTATCGACGGGAGGACGATCCTGGTTGGGATCGTCACGGTCGCGTCGATCCTCGTGCTGGAACGGACGAGGCTCGGGGCGCTCAGCCTGGTGGTGGCGGTCATCATCGGATCAGCACTCGTGCCGATACTCGGCGGCGATGTGGCTCGCCTGGATGACATCGTCGACATTCCCCGGGGGCTCCCGGCGCCGGGGCTCCCCTCGCTCGGTATGGTCCCGTCGCTGCTCGTTCCGGCCGCCTCCCTCGCCTTCGTCGGGTTGGTGCAGGGAGCCGGGATCTCGGCAAACTTCCCGAATCCCGACGGCTCGTATCCGAATCCGTCTCGTGATTTCGTCGGTCAGGGAGTCGGCAACGTCGTGTCCGGTCTCTTCCAGGGTATGCCGGTCGGCGGTTCGATGTCGGCCACCGCCATCGTAACGAGCGCCGGGTCCAAGAGCCGGGCAGCCCAACTCATCGCCGGTTTGGTGATGGCGGTGATCGTGATCGCCTTCAGCGGTCTTGTCGGCGAGATCGCCATGCCGGCCCTGGCCGGCCTGCTGATCGTGGTCGGTGTCCGTACGGTCAAGCCTGCGGAGATCCTGGCGGTCTGGAAGACGGGACAAATCCAGGCCGTGACCATGACCGTCACCCTGATCCTGACGATCGTGATCCCGTTGCAGTTCGCCGTGCTGGTCGGGGTCGGGATCTCGGTTCTGCTCTTCGTGATCCGTCAGTCGGGTGACCTGGTCGTGAAGCAGATCATTGTCGAGGGGGAACGCTGGCGTGAGGCCGATCCACCCCGGGAGATCCCGCCGGGCGAGGTCCTCATCGTCCAGCCGTACGGCA
>JAOUGG010000352.1 GCA_029857855.1 Acidimicrobiia bacterium
CAAACTGTGTCGGTGACATTGCGCGTTCGACAAGCATCGCCAGCGCGCTTTGTTGGCAAATCAACTACCTGCCGGAAACCAGTTGAACAGAGTGTTCAGTCGATGGATCAGGCGATCGCAGGTTCTCCTGTGACATTGGCCTCTAGAACCAAAGACGCTCTCGCTCCACAATGAGCCACAAGCAACGAGAAGGGGAGCGCGTCCTGCCCGAAGAACCTGAAACCGCTGGCGGATAGTTGTCATGCAGATCGGGCAGCGGATAGCCGAAAAGGAGGGCTCCGTGGCGGCGCGGCGTCGATCATGGCGCACTCGCCTGCTTCGGTTTGGCCGCGATGGCACGGTGGATATTGTCGCCGGCAGCGTGGTCGCCGGACTCGCCGGACTCGCGTACGAGGTCATCGGCGGTCGGGCGTACGGAACCGAGGGGTTCGCTCCTGTGTCGGCGCTCCTCACGCTTCACTTCCTTGTGTTCGTCGTGGTCCTGATTCCGCTCGAGCAGGTGACGATCCGTCGGCTGGCACTGGATGCAAACCGACCCGGGGTGCCGGTCGGCGCCGTGTCGGTGGTGCTTGCGACCGCGGCTGGAGCCGGTGTTGTGGCCTTCGTTCTACGAGGACGGCTGTTCGACGACAATGCCGCATTTACGATGCTCGTGGTCGCCTCGGTTCTTGCACACGGTTTTTTCGCCCTGGCCAGGGGGTATCTCGCCGGGAAACGCCGCTTCCGGTCATATGGGCTGGCGAGTGGTGCAGCAGCGGTATTGCGGTTGGCCGTGGCCGGGTTTGTCGTTGTGCTTTCGGCGGGGGCGGCATGGTTCGGCTTGGCGTTGGCTGTCGGTCCGCTGGCAGTGCTCGGCTGGCGGTCGTTTTCGGGGCCTCGGACCCAGGTGGCGATGGGGCGGACCGGTGTCATCGACACGACGGCGGCAGAGGGACACTATGTGGCGGGGTTGATGCTGGCGTCGGCAGCGTCGCAGGCGATGCTGCTCGCAGGACCTGTGATAGCGGCCCTCTTGGGGGCGCCGGCCGCAACCGTCAGCATCGTGTTCGTCACGTTCTCCGTCGCCCGTGCCCCGTTGAGTCTCGTCCACAACCTCGTTGCTCGGATCGTTCCACCTCTGACTCGGATGGCGGACCGTGGAGAGGACGACCGGCTCGCCCGTCTGGCTCGGCGGACGGGGCTTGCCGCCCTCGGGCTCGGTGTGGGTGGGTACGCAGTCGCGGCGCCGCTGGGCCCGCCATTCATCGGTCTCATGTTCGGTCAGTTGTTCCGGCCAAGCCCGGTGGCGACCGGGTTGGTGGGCTCAGGGGTCATGGTGGCCGTGGGGGCCCTGGTTGTCGGTCAGGTCTTTGTTGCTCGCGGCGACACGCACCGCCTTGCCACCGCATGGCTGGGTGCGATTCTCGCCGGCGGCCTTGCCCTGGTGGTGCCGATCAGCGATCCGGCGACGCGGGTTGCGGCGTCGTTCGTTGTCGGCGAGGTGGCGGCGATGGCGCTTCTCGTGGGGCAAGCGGCCCGAGCACCGAGTGAACAGCGCCGGGTGAGCTCTCGCGGCCGCGACGGCTACCGCACCACGAAACGACTGATCGATATCGTGGTTGCGTCTGTCCTGCTGATCGCAGCCGCCCCTGTCATCGCCGGCGTGGCCACCGTCGTGCTATTGCGTTCCGGTCGTCCGGTCCTGTTCGGTCAGATCAGGATCGGGCAACACGGCAGGAGCTTCCGGTTGTGGAAGTTTCGCACGATGGAGGTGGACGGCGATGCGGACGTCCTGGGGAATCATCTCGACGACCTTCGCCGCGCCCCGGCCGATGGAAGTGTCAGTCTCCAAATTCCGAACGATCCGCGGATCACCCCGATCGGCCGATTCCTCCGGCGATGGTCGCTCGACGAGCTCCCCAACCTGTGGAACGTACTCGCTGGTGACCTCTCGCTCGTCGGGCCCCGGCCCCTGCTAGCCGAGGAGATCGCTGTGATCGCCTCCGAGATCGGACGCGACGCGGTGATGAAACGGGCGGAGGTACCTCAGGGCATCACCGGACTCGCACAGGTGGAGGGACGCGACGACATCGGGCTCGTCGAACGTTCGTTGCTCGATGAGCGTTACGTGGCAGAGCGGTCGACGTCGCTCGACCTGTGGATCCTGGTCCGAACCGTTGTCAGCGTCGTGCGCTACCGAGGGGCTTGAAGCCGCCGGCCGCTCACCGCCCGCAGGCCTCGGCGAGCGGATCGAGGCCGAGAAGCTCGATGGCTTCCTCCGCCGGCAGGGTGGTGGCGATGCCTACGTGTTCATGGATCAGCTCGACGTCCGGGATGTTGCCCTCCGCGGTGACCGCGGCGATGTAGGTCGGCGGGACGATTGAAAGCGAGAGCGCCCGGTCGGTGTCGACGACCGTGGCCAGCTCGATGAGATCGGGCACGGAGTCGAGGGGTATATCGGTCTCGACGCTCTCTTTGATTGCTTCGGCGATGGCTGGGAACCCCCGCAGCAAGGTGAGCGGATTGGCCTGATCGGCGAGAGCCTCGAGCACGCAACGCTGCCGCCCCATGCGGTTGTAATCGTCGGACGACCGCCGCGATCTTGCGTAGGCCAGCGCATCGTGTCCGTCGAAGTTGTAGACGCCGGGCTCGAAGTCGACAACCTCCGTGCCTCCGTCCTCCATCGGGTACGCGGAATCGTAGACCCGTTCCGTCACCTCGATCGTTACGCCGCCGACGGCATCGACGATGTCGACGAAACCGTCGAGATCGACCAGGGCGTAGTGGTGAATCGGGAGTCCCAGGAGCTCCCCGATGGCCATCTTGAGAGCGGTCGGCCCTGGCGGACTCGGGCCGGCGAACGCCTCAGGATTGCGTTCGGCATAGCTGTAGAGCTCGTTGATGATCGGCGGAAAGCAGTCGCAGGACCAGATGCCTAGAGCATCCGGGAGCGGGACCTGCGTGAGATTGCGAGGGACGCCGAACAGCGCGGTGTCGCCGGTGGCGGGGTCGATGCTCACCAGGATGATCGTGTCGGTGCGAACGCCGGTGCGACCCACGCCGGCGTCGCTGCCGAGCAGCAGGATGTTCAGTCGTTCAAGGCCGTCCCAGATGGGGGGAGGCTGTGTCGTCTCAGCTGGTGCTGTCGTCGTGTTGGTTGGCCCGCCGGCTCCCGCCGTCGGTGGCACACTCGCCTGACTCGTGGTCGGGGGAGACGCGGCGTTCGTTGTCGTCGACGGCGTGGCAAACACGGTGGTTATGAGATCGAGTTGGGTCAGGTTGTAGTACGCAAACCAAGTGTGGGGAATGACGAGCACGGCTGCGGCAGCAAGACCGGCGACGACCGTGAGCCCCACTCCCGATGACCGCGGCTGGGCTTCGATGCAGTGGTACGCGTCCCAAGCCGCCCACCCTCTGAACGCAAGCAGCGCCAGGTTGATGGCGAGAAGTCCGCGCAGGACATCGGGATCGAATGCCAGCTTGGCCACAGCGATGGGATCGGCAGCGAACCATAGGACGCCTGCCGCGCTGACAACGGCGGAGATCATGAGCAAGATTGCGCCGCGCCGTAGCCTCCCGGCGTACAGCTGACCGGCGCCCGGAAGGAGGGCTGAGAGCACTACCGCCGTCAGCCGCCGCCGAGGGCTTACCCCTTGCTTGGCAAGACCCTCCGTCCCGTCCATGCTCATCTGGTCAGCTCGATGTCCGCGGCATTGCCGGCAAGCTCGCATCGCACACTCCGCATTTCGGCTCACACCAACCGGTGTCGGCGCATCGCTCCCTTCACGGTGCGCTGGATGCAGCGGAAGTGGCAGGGTCCAACGTCCTACCGCCAACAAACCTCGGACGGGGCTACTGGCTCGGCATGCGATCCACCAGCGCGGCCAGGCGGTCATCGAAATTCGGCTGGGGTGGTGAGAGGTCAGCGGCGTCCTGGCTCCATCCGTGGCCGCAGAAGAGCCGATCGAAGCTCAGCCCCGACGCCGAGAACCGGCGGAGCGATTCGGTCTGGGCTTCCCACGAGTACCAGCAGGCTCGACGGAAGGCCATCAGCTCCCCGGCTCGCGGGTTCCAGGCCAAGGAATCGCCGGAGAACAGTAGGTGCCCGTCGATGTAATACAGCACACTGCCTTTGGTGTGGCCGGGGACCGGAAACGCAATCACGCCGGGCACGATCTCGGTTGGGTCGGCACCCGTGAGGAGATCGGTTGCGTAGGGCGCGGCGGAGGCGTCGTCGGTGTGGATCCAGACCCGGGCGCCGAACTCCTCCGCGTAGCGCTCGGCGTCGGCCACGTCATCACGATGGGAGAGGAGAATGTGCTCGACACCTCCCATCTCGGCCAGCGGCACCGCCACCTCCCTGGTCCAGCGGGGCGCGTCGATCATGAGGTTGCCGCCCCGCTCGGCCGGGCGGACGGCCAGG
>JAOUGG010000353.1 GCA_029857855.1 Acidimicrobiia bacterium
TACCACTTGGTGATCCTTACTAACGCAGGCAGCGACGAGTATGTCGCGGTTGCCATCTACGCGAGGGCGCTGCGTCCCGATCGGGTCGTGGTCGCCTACCCGGTGCTCGTCCGCCGGTTGTGACGCGCTGCTGCTGGGCCCGCGCCATGGCACATCCACCGCAGTTTGGCAGGGTTCAGGGCCGTCCACCGCCGATCGAGACACCAGTAGGTGAGCGGTGGAGACGCCCTGCATCGCTCCGATCAGGTCTTACAAGGAGGGGGTCGGGGTTCGAGCCCCTCAGCACCCACCGACAAACCGGCTGGTCACTGCGTTGCGGGGACCCTATGGCCGATCGGGTCAGACGGGCCCGGGACCCTGACGGGGACCCTACCGGTCGAGGTCTGGCAGCTCGAAGGGCCCAGTCGGACGATGTTGCAGCGAGCGCTACCGCCCGACGTCGACCTGGTCGCTACCCTCGGTGGCTGACGACGCCCGCTTGCCGGTGATATCCAGCGAGGAAGAAGTGAGGATATCCCGTGGCCTGTGCAGGCAGGGTGGCCTCATTGCTCGGTGGTCGACAGCGATGCTCCGAATACTCGAGACGAGTGGGTTGTCGTCGTGCCCCCGCTTCCTCGAAGGCATGCCGACACCCTTTGGGACGAGTGGCGGACTCATGCTGGTGTTGAGCTGCAGTCTGATGACATCCGGGTCGATCTGGTACGTGCCGACGGCGGCGACCATCGGCGTTACTGCGTGCGAGGGCTCATGCTCGTCGATACCGATCAGCTTGTAGCACGCCTTCGCCAAATGGGAGGCGAGATCGGCCACATCGTCGAGGAGCACCAAGCCGACCATGGCGACATCTTGTTGCACAACCTCGTTGCTGATCTACGTCGCTTCGCCGAGAGAACCTTCGACGGGGGTCCGAGCGAGTTGCTGGACCGCTTGCTCCGACTCCTGGCCGACGCGTTCGATCAGGCCGATGCGGTGGTGGCGAATGCCATTGCCGTCAGCTTCGTGGAGGACTCGTGCCTATGGAAGCCTGAAGTGTCAGAGTTTGTCGCAGTCTGGCCCAGCTCGCTCCAGCGTGAAGCTCGCAGACAACTGAACGCAGGATCGTGACTCTCCCCATCGGTCGTCACGCTCAGCGTTGAGACGGTCCGTGCGGCCGGTGTTCTCGGGCGCTCTGGTGGTGCCGATCCCGGGTGCTCGCAGGCCGGTGGAGAGGAACATTATCGATCGGCAAGAACCGGCCCGTGGCGATGGACCAGGCCCGCGGGCCCGGTGCTCCTGATTGCCGGCTCGCGAGCGGGTCGAAAGGTCTCGTCAGGTGTCGATAGGCGCGCAGACGCCGCGTTCGAGGACGTCGCGTGCGTGCCCGATAATGGTCGGGGCGGAGATCCAGGTCTCGTCGATGAGGAACGGCAGCGTCTGGAGCTCAGCCGAATGTGAGCTAGTGCCCGCTGACAATCATGACTTCGTTTCGTTCGAGGTCGGCGACCCGCCAGCGATCCTCCGACTCGTCGAGCAGCTGGCCGCCGGCTGCGAGGATCGAGGCGAGACGTGTCTGCGCGAGGTCCGATGGCACAGTGAGCTCGAAGTGGCTGCGGTTACGCTGCCGACGCCGGTCTGTCTCCGAAGCATCGAGCTCTTGGAACGCCAGCACCGGATTGAGCCGTCGCCGATCGTGGATGTCGGTGACCCCGGCTCGCTGGTCGTGGGTGTATCCGAGCGCCGCTACCCAGAACTCCCGAACTGCGGCGACGTCGGCGGCGTCGAGGAAGAGCTGAGCGAAACGTGGCAGCCCCGGATCCACAGTGGCCCCGAGCTCGCGGGCGGCGGTCTGGAGATTACCGGCGAGATCGGCGAAGTCGAGCTCGAGGCCGTGGGCGTTCTCTTCCCACTGGTCCTTGCCGCTGTCGATGATCACGAGGCCGGAGCGCAAATCGATCAGCAGCGGGAAGCCCATGTCATCGGCCAGCGCCGCCGCTGCAGCGGCCAGCTTGCGCTGCTGCGTCGGCGAGGTGGTTCGGTAGCACGCCATCGCGCTGAACACCGCCTGCCAGTCGGATGTCTCGACACTCTTCCCGAGCGCGTCGCCCGGTACCAGGTCGACCTCGTTGCCGTCCGGGTCGGTGTGGCGGACACCGTATGGTCCGGATGCCTCACCAAGACCCACCTGCTCGACCGCCATCGCTGGTCGCACCACGTCGAGGTGGATGCGGTTTCGCAATGGTCGTGGCTCCGTCGAGTGCCGGATGCGGATCGCCGGGTCGCGCCGCAACGGATCTGCCAAACTGCCGTCCTCGGCAGGCGTGTAGTCGAGCACGCGCTGCCAGAACCGCCTCACCACAGTGGGGTTCGCTGATTCGAACACCACGCTCAGGTTCTGCAGCACCGCAGGGTTCGCGGCCAGCCCGAAATCCCGCGCCGCCGCCGACACCGCGTCGGCGTGCTCATCTGAGTCCAGGCGCACCCGCACACCTGTCGGGCGCAGGTCGACCACGATCTCGATCGACAGTTCCACGATGCGCCCCGCGAGCGCGGCCCCCTCGACCAGCGACGGCGCGTCGAACCATGCCGTCGCAACGCCATCAACCACCCGCCAATCAGTTCCGATTTCTCCCATGCCGCCACCGTAGTACGCGTTCCGGACGATCTTCTTCCGACTGAATGACGCGCACATATCAACGACCACGTCGACGGCGTCGCCGTTGACAATCGATGCTTGGGGCCCACTGTTCGGTTCAATCCTTCGGCACCCCGGACATCTCGACGCACAGAATTCCAGTGTTGCCGTCCTGGTCGGCGATCACGGTGAGCGACGGCGCGTTGCTGTCATCGACGACGGTCCCACCCGCGGCGACGACGGCGGCAATCCGTTGCTCGGCCACCTCGGGTGCCACGTAGACCTCGACGTGGAACCGCTGACGCGGCGCCTCGTCTTCAGCACTTCCGAACCACAAATTCGGAACCTGTCCCGTGGCGTCGCGGACCTCATCGCCACTGGAAGGGTTCCCGGTCAACAGCGCGGCCCATACCGGAGCAATGGCGGCGGCGTTTGGGGTGTCGAGGCCGAGTTCGAACTGGCTGACCGAAGCCGGGTCGGCGGCGAGCCCGTGGTCGGCAGCGATCTCGGTAATCCGTCGCGCGAGGTCGACATCTTGCTGGGTCGGCCACTCGACAACGTGTTCGGTGCCGTCGTCCTCGCGATAAATCGCGTCATCGGTGATCAACTTGAGATCGATGTACCCGGTGCCCATCGAGACGCTCGGGTAATGACCGGCCTCGTCGCCCGCCTCACCCACTGCGGCGATGAACCGTGCGCCGGTGCTGAAATCGTTGACCTCGTACCGGGCGTGTAGCCCCTGGGCCAGCTTACGCCAGTCGGTCAGGTTGGCTTCGGCGATCTTGTCGCCCATCAGCATGTCCATGAAACCCTCTCACTGAGTCGGTCGTAGTGCTCGTCAACGTTGCTTCGATCGCACCATCTTCGCGCGATCGGCACGCCAGATCGGGTCAGCGCCTCGACTCCAAGGGCCGAAGAGGCCGCTCCATAACACCGCTCGAGAATGCCGCTACGACCCGCCCGAGTCCCGTCGTTCTGTGGCGGTCAAGCCACGCGATTATCTCCGCGACGTTCCTCGTACCGGTTCGCAGCTCTCAGACAGCGCACAGGCCTCTACCAGACGATGTGTGACAACCGCGACAGCGACGAGTTCCGATTCGCCAACGATCGCCCTTGACTGCAGATCCTGAATCTGCGACTCAGATCCTACACGCGCTGCTAACACTCGCCATGACGCTCGCTCCTCAAGCGCGACTCGTCACCCAGACTGCCAAACGAACGAGGATAAACGTCAGACACAACTGGAGGTTCGTTCCGAACCTCCGATGCCAGATCACGCGAGATGTCGCGAGATGGCACGAGGAGCGAGCGCGAGCCGGACGATTTGACGCAGCTCCCTTACAGTGTCCAGCGGGGCACAGAATCCAACAGATCGAACGCTACTTCACCACGATCGAGTCGTTCGGCGCGACCGTTCACCATCGTTTGTTGCTACCAGCCACCGAAGCCGAGTTGACACGACTCGAGGAGTTCATCGGTGTTGATCTGCCCCGAGAGGTTCGTGACTGGTACGCGTTCGCTAACGGCACGGATCCGAATCATCCCGGGACCAACTCCACGTCCGGCAAGCTGTTTCCAGTCCTCGCTCCGGCCTCAGTCAGCGAGGCGATCAGACTGGCCTCCTGGTACCGGGACTACACCGACCAGATCGACCCGAGCTATACCTACGCCACCCGAAGCGGAATCCCGCTCTTACATCCACTCGGCGGCGATGAGGCGATGCTGCTCGCCGATTGCAGCTTACCATCGACCCGGTTCGTGACGTGGTCGGGTGGCGAAGGCTATCGCG
>JAOUGG010000703.1 GCA_029857855.1 Acidimicrobiia bacterium
CCACCGCAACAGGAGGGGGACGTCCTCCCGCTTGCCGAGCAGGCGAACACCGGTGAGGCCATCCAACTCGTGCTCGAGCGGACCCTCCCCGATCACATACAGCCAGGCGTCGGGGTGCTCGGCTCGAACGTCGGGCCACCGTCGGGCCAGATCGATCACCCGCTTCTCCGGCGAGATCCGGCCGACCACAAGCGCAACAGGGCCGTCCGGCCAGTCCGGCAGTTCCCGCTGCCGGAGCCGGCGACGCTCAGCCGGGTCGGGCGGCGAACCGTGCTCGTCGGTGCCGTCGGGCGGGCGGAAGCGGTCGGTGTCCACGCCGTTGGGGATGAACACCCGCCGCTCCGACCCGACGTCGCGGCTCTCGAGTTCGCGCTCCAGATCGTGACTGATCACGACGAATCGGTCGACGGTCCACTTCAGGAGACGCAAGCGCAACGACCCGAGCGGCTTGATCTCCAGCCGACGAAGATCGCCGAGTTCACCCGATCGCAGCAGCTTCGTGAGATACGGCGTGCCGGTCACCGACTTGTACAGACCGGCGATGAGCGAGGGGGTGAGGGTGTCGTAGCCGTGCACGACGTCGGGCCGCAGGCGGGCCAGATTCCACAGGGTGCCGATGACGAACATGATCGACTGGACCGGCTTGGGGCCGACGCAGCGGACGCGGCGGATCTCGGCGCAGCGCACGAACTCCCGGGCGGGCTGGCCCGGTCGGGACCGGGTGAGCACGACCGACTCGATTCCCTGCTCCGACAGGAGGGGTATGAGACTGGCCAGCTGCCGTTCGGCTCCGCCTACCGTGGGCAGATAGTTCTGGATGATCATCGCCGCCCGAACGTTCGGATTGGCCATCGGCGGATCAACCGGCGTCGGGCAGAAAGCAGTCGACCATCTGCCGGACGGAAACAAGGAGGTCGAACTCGTGTTCCACCCGATGACGACCGCTCTCCCCGAGATGCCGGCGGAGCTCGTCGTCGTCGAGGAGTCGTTCGACGGCATCGGCCAGCTGTTCGGGATTCCGTTGTTCAACCAGCAGCCCGGTGATCTCGTGCTCGACGAGTTCGGGAATCCCCGAAACCCGGGTGCTGATGACGGGTACGCCGAGGGCCATGGCCTCGATCAGTGCAACCGGAATACCGTCGCGACGGCCGTCGGGCATCACGACCGAGGGCATGACAGCCACGTCGCTGCCGGCGACGATCCTCAGCACCTTCTCGATGTCGACCGCACCGTGGAAGACGACGTTGTCGCCTGCGGTCTCCTCCAGCTCGGCTCGAAGGGGGCCGTCGCCGACCACGTCGAGTGCGACCTTCCGGTCTCGCAGCTCCAGGATCCGCAGGGCCTCGAACAGGTGCACGTGCCCCTTGAAGTTGCGGAGGCCGGCCACCATGACCAGCCGCGGAGGATGATTGTCGGGCTCGGCGGCACGAGGTGCGATCGAGCCGACATCGACTCCGCAATGGACGACCTCGACTGGGCCGAGCGCAGGATACAGGTCGGCCAACAGCTCACGATTGTGGTCGGAGATGGTCACGACACGGGCGGCGGCGGCCAATTTCTCGCCGAGCATCGTGCGATTGATGTGCAGGTCGTGGGCGTGCAGCGTGACCGAGTAGGGCAGCCCGGTCAACAGCGCGACCTGGTGGGCGAGGAGAGCCGAATGGCTGCCCCAATGGGCGTGGAGATGATCGAGTTCACGGGCCTTCGCCCGATCGGCCACCCACGGCGCCATGGCCGAGATGACCAAGGCGCGGACCAGAAATTTGATCGATCGGACGTTGCCGGCGACAGCCCTCCACCACATGCGGCCCAGGCGCCGGGGGTGGCGGCGGAGCCACCGAACCTGTGCTCGCAGCAGCTCACCGACCCCGGCGTCGTTGCCGGCGACGAGGTCGGGAAGCAGACGTTCGACGCCGGGTTGGACGATCTGGCCGTTCTCCCGGGTGATCGTCATCATTGTCACCTCGTGACCGAGGTCGGCCACGGCGAGCGCCTCGCGGGCGATGAACGTCTCCGTCGTCTTGGGGAACCGGGAGACGACATAGCCGACCCGCACGGTTTCGCCACCAGTGTCCGGCTCGTTCGGGAGGCTCGTTCGATTGTCGATCGCCGAGCGGGTTGTGATGGGCATCACCGGCGTTCTCCGGACGGGCGGGATTGATCGGATGCACGGCAGACCACGTTGTCCCGGTCTGATCCGGTCGTACCGATCGCTGCGCCGGCAGTGAGGTCGCGCCGAACGGAGACGCCCGGCGTCGCCCGCGTGCCGTAGCCCATCGTGGTTCCGCCTCCAGATGCCATGTGGTAGATTCGCCCTCGTTCGTCAGTCCTTGCCACGTCGCTCGGACTCTCGTCGATTCCCGTACACCCTACGACAACGGCCTGCTGATCCGGCTGAGTGAACATGCCCGAGCGGGTTCAGTATTCCCGCGCCACGAGCCGAAACCCGACGCCCAGTGCTGATCTTTACAAGCAGTTCAGCTCAGATTCACGTTGCCCGCGGTCGGGCCGACCTCATCCCGGCAGTCCTCAGATCGGTCGATCGGCGCCGAACACGACGTCGATGAGGCTCCCGGCCACGACCTCCGGAGCGAGGAATTCATCGAAAACCGCGGCGTTGCTCTCCGCCCGGGCCGTCAGCCACGACGGGTCGTTCACGGCCGCGGCCGCCGCGTCCACCAGGGCGGCCGGCTCGTCGTAGCGGAACTGCTCGTCGAACCCCTTCAACCCGGCCAGGTTCGCTCGATCCTGCGGAATCGACTGGCCGATGACCGGAAGACCGATCGCCAGCTGCTCGAACAGC
>JAOUGG010000355.1 GCA_029857855.1 Acidimicrobiia bacterium
GGGTTGGGCGAGCGACGACCTGAGCTGTTCTCGGCATCCGATCATCCGGGTGGCGTGGCCGTCAAGGAAGCCATGGCCCAAACGCTCGGCATTCCCATCCACTATTTCGTCATGGTCGACATGGCGGCGGTCGTCGAGACCATCGACCTGTTCGGCGGGATCGACCTGACCGTCACCGAGTACATCAACGACCGAATCCGCCCCATCGAGAAAGGCGGACCCAACCTGGACATCACGGTTCAACCGGGTGAACACCACCTCGACGGTCTGACCACTCTCGCCTACGTCCGATCCCGGGTTCAAAGCTGGGACTACAGCCGGATGGCCCGTCAACGCTGCGTGGTCGCGGCATTGATCGATCAGGTCACACCGCTCGACGTTGTGACCAGCTTCGGCCCCTTCACCGACATCGTGGCCGGCCATGTGGTGACCGACATTCCGTTGGACCGGGCCGACGAGCTGTTGGCCATCGCTGCCAGGATGGATACCGATCGTATGCAGTCGTTCAACTTCGTGCCCCCCGAGTTTCCCTCGGGTCGTGTGCCGCTGACCAAGGTGCGCTCGGCCGTCGAGACGGCGCTGACGTCCGACGTCACCGCCGACCGGAGCCGATCGGTGACGGAGGCCTGCGGGGTTGGATAATCGGCCTCCTGGCGCCGCCGATCGGCGGTCTTCACCGGCCGGATCGAGTTCCGTACTTGCGCCCCTGCTTGTCGAGGTACATGGCTCGATCGGCCTGCTGAAGGACGGCATCAGCCGTGTCGGCGCCGTTGCAGACGATCACCCCGGCGCTGATGCCGACCTCTGCGGCCGCCGACATGGAGGCGTGGGCACGTCGGAGTTCTTCCCTGGCCCGCGTCAACATCGTGGCGAGCAGCGCCGCATCGTCGACACCGGGGCAGACGATGACGAACTCGTCACCGCCGATGCGCCCGACGATGTCGGAGTCGCGGAACGACTGCAGGAGCGCGATCGACGTCCGCTTGATGAAGTCGTCGCCGGCCGAGTGACCGTAGCGGTCGTTGATCGTCTTCAGCCCGTCGAGATCGAGATAGAGAAGGCCGAAACGCCGGTTCTCCCGGCGCGCCATCTTCAACTGACGCTCGAGCTCCTCCCGCAGGGTGTGGCGGTTGATCAGGCCCGTCAGCGAATCATGGGCGGCCAGATAGCGGGTTCGCTCCTCCGCCTCCCGTTGAGCCGTGATGTCGTGTCCGATCCCGGCGAACTCGACGGGTTCGTCGGAGCCGGGCTCGAAGAACGCCTTGTTGGTCCAGCGGAACCAACGGGCGTTACCGTCGGCGTCGCCTCCCTGGTGAATATCGACGACCGTCGGATTCTCGGGTCGGAGCTCGCGGAGATTCCGAAGATTGGCCTCGACCACGGATCGAAACTCCTGCGGAACCAGATCGAGGAACGATGTTCCGATCAGTTCATCCGGGGTGGCGCCGTAGTACGCGGCATACGCCTGATTCACATACGACAAGGCGCCGTCGGACCCGAAGCAGCAGATCAGATCAGGGAGTTCGTTGAGAAGTTCTTCGAGGTCAGGCATACAACATCCTCGGCGACACGGACTCTTTCCAGATCGGCAGCCGGAGGTCCGGGATGAGCGTCCCGACCGATTCGAACCGCCACGCCGACAAGGGCGGTCGAGGCTGCGGGATCTTCGGATACCGTCGGAGCCGTGGTAGAACAGGGAACCGGTGCCGAATGACCAATCCGTTCGACCTCACCGGGCGCGTCGCCCTCGTGACCGGTTCCAGCCGGGGTATCGGGCTGGCCCTGGCGCGAGCGTTGGGTGGGGCCGGGGCGCAGGTGGTGTTGAACGCCCGCTCGGCCGAAGCGCTCGATGACGCTGCGGCCACCCTGCGAGATGAGGGCCTGACCGTCGACGTTCGGGCGGCCGACGTCACCGACGCCGGCGCCGTTACCGAGATGATCGAATCGATCGAAACGGCGATCGGTCCGCTCGACGTTCTGGTCAACAACGCAGGCATGCAGGATCGCGCGCCTGTGCTCGAGTTCCCGGTCGACCGGTTCCGCGCACTGCTCGAGCTCAATCTGGTGGCACCGTTCGTGGTGGCCCAGGCGGCGGCCCGGCCGATGGCGGCAAGGGGTCGAGGCAAGATCATCAACATCGGATCGGTGCAGTCGGAACTCGGGCGGCCCACGATCGTGCCCTACACGGCATCCAAGGGCGGGTTGAATCTCATGACCCGGGGGCTGTGCGCCGACCTCGGCCCCAAGGGGATCCAGATCAACACCTTGGCTCCCGGCTACTTCGCCACCGAGCTGACCCAGGCGCTGGTGAACGACGAGGAGTTCTCGGCCTGGGTGGCGGCCCGCACGCCGGCCGGGCGGTGGGGGCGCGTCGAGGAGCTGGGTGGCGCGGTGGTGTTTCTCGCCTCCGACGCGTCGAGTTTCGTGAACGGCCAGACGTTGTTCGTGGACGGCGGCATGACGGCGGTGGTGTAGACCGATGTCGAACTCCGGGCCGCACAGGCCACACATCGTTCTGATCGGTTTGATGGGTTCGGGCAAGACGACGCTGGCCGAGGCGCTGGCCGAACGGACCGGCTATCCGATCCGGGATTCCGACCGCGACATCGAGGTTGTGTGGCGCTACACGGGTGCCCACCTCGCCGAAACCCGTGGTGTTCCCCGTCTGCACGGGATCGAGCGGGGCATGCTCCTCGGTGCACTGGCGTCCGAGGATCCGACCATCATCGCCGCCGCGGCTTCGACGGTCGACGACGACCTGTGCCGGGAGGCGATGGCGCAACGGGCGTTCGTCGTCGTGTTGGAGGCTCCGGTGAACGTACTGTTGGAGCGGGCCGCCGCGGGAGAGCATCGCCGAAGCGTTGATCCCGACGAGTTCGCGGCCCTGGCCGCCCGCCGGGCTGCGCTGTTTGCCGAAGTGGCGGATCTGACGCTGGATTCACGGCTCCCGATCGATGACCTCGCATCGACCGTGGCCGAGGCGGCGGTCGGATCGGAGAACCGACCGTCCGCCTCGGACTCGACGAAACCCACCTCGGACCCTACATCGCGTTGACTTCGGGCAGGATCTCGTTGTTCAGGACCTTGAGATCGTCGAGGGTCTTCGACACCGGCACGTCGGTGAACGGCGGCCAGATCAACGGCATCGTCAGGCCCACCTCGGCGAGGCGCTTGAGGTTGTCGGTGATCTGCTGCTTGGTGCCGATCAGGATGTTGCTGGCCTTGCCGTTGTCGGTCTGATCCGACTCCTCATCGGTGATGACGAACCAATACATCGAGCACAGCTCGAGGCCGTCCATGGCGTTGGGCTTGCCCATCTCGTCGAGTTCGGCCTGAATCGGACCACGCCAGTCGCCGAGCTCACGAGCGGTGTCCTGAATACCGATCCAGCCCGACAGGTTGTACTTGGCGATGCGGTTGGCCGAGCGCTTCGGATCCTTCAGGCCGGAGAAGAAGATCGGCGGGTGGGGGTCCTGCACCGGCTTGTGGCCGAAGCCGCACGGCTCGAAGTCGGCGAATGTTCCGTGGTACTCGAACAGGTCGTTGGTCCAGATGCCCTGCATGATCTCGATCGTCTCCCGCACATGGGTGTGACGCTTCGGGAAAATGTGGGCTGCGCTGGAGGCGGCGAACTCCTCGGGCATCCAACCGGCGCCGACGCCGACGTTGAGCCGGCCGTTGCACAGATGATCGACGGTGGCGAGTTCGGCGGCCAGCACGGCGGGGGCGCGGTAGGGGGTGTCGACGATGCTCATGCCGATCCGGCACTTCTCGGTCTTGGCCGCCAGCCACGGGATGAGCGGCCAGCCCTGGAACCACTGGCCGCGGGCCGATACCGGCAGCGACTTCGGGAACTCGCTCATCATGCCGAACGAATACTGCAGCTCCTCCCGATCCGATGCCTCGGGAACGCAGACACGATCGAGGGTCCAGATCGAGTCGAACTCGAGTTCCTCGGCCAGTGCGGTGAGATCCTCCAGCTCCTTGACCGTCACATGGTCACGAAAGTTGGGCAGATAGAGAGCGAGCTTCATGGTCGTGTGGCCTCCTCGGCATCCAGATCGGACAGGTCAGCGACGTCATGGACCATCGCCGGCGAAAGTCTCGGGCTGCGCTGACCGCCCCCCAGCGGTTGTTTGACTCCAGTTCTATCACGCATGATATAGTTGTGGCAAGTGGCACAGAGGACCGATGACACGATCGACGATCAAGCCGGGGTCTCGACGGCCGGCCGGCTCGACGACCAGTTGTGCTTCGCCCTGTACGCCGCCACCAACGCCGTCACCCGGCTCTACCGGCCGTTGCTCAAGGCGATCGGGCTGACATATCCGCAGTACCTGGTGCTGCTCGTCCTCTGGAGCA
>JAOUGG010000356.1 GCA_029857855.1 Acidimicrobiia bacterium
CGGCCCGACGATCCGAAGTACGGGGTCGATGCCGGATACTCTCGATGACGACGCGAAGGACGCCGAGCGCGGCGGCTCCAATCGACAGCACCAGACCCGATCCGACGGCTCGAGCGGCGAATGTCTCAGGGCCGACGCCGAGCACGGGCACCAGCAGTGCCCACAATGCAAAGAACGGAAGGGTCCAGTTCCGCACCACGAGCGCCGCCGGCCGCAACGGGGAATCGCGCTGACGCAAACGCTCGTCGATTTCGGCCGCAATGATGACGACGGCCGGGATGACCACCATGATCACGGCGGCCCAGGTGACGCTGAGATCGTTGCCGTCGTTCATGCCGGTCCGCTCACTGAAGCAGCGGTGATCTTCCACACCGCGTCGTCGTCTACACCGGACCAACGGATGGCTTCGACCGTGTCCGGCAGAAGGGCTTTCGTTGTGCTCGATGCGAGGATGTCCCCGCGTTCGCCCCGACGGGCCAGGTTGTGTGCCGCGGTGACCGGCCATCCCCACACGTCGTAGAGAAGACGGTTCTCGGCCGATACCTCCATGGTCACCGGCCCCGTGTGGAGACCAACCGACACGTCGAGTCCGCCGGCGGTACCGGCGCCGAGCTCGCGGATGGCATGGCGAGCATCGAGGGCGAAGCTGACGGCCCGCGGGGCATGGTCGATGTACGGTTGGCCGTGCCCGCACGAGGCGAAATAGGCGTCACCAACCACTTTCAACCGTTCCACTCCGTGGCGGTCCGCCAGCTCGTCCAGCTCGGCGTGGATCGAATCGACCAACTCCCGATTACCGGCGCTCGCATCGTCTCGAACGAGCGCCCCCAAGCCGAGTACGACGATGACAACGATGGTGGCCTGTGGCACCTCTTCGAGCGACTCAATGTCTCCTCTGGCCACGCGCTCGGCAATGGCGGGCGGCAGCATGCGCCGAAGCAGCCGCAGGCGATCCTCGCGGGCTTCGGCAAGCTGGGCCTGTTGGTTGGCCAAGGCTTCCGACATCGATTCGAAGCTCCTGGCCAACAGCTGGAACTCGATGGGGCTGCGGGGAGGGACGTCGATTGGACCGAGCGCCTCACGATTCAAACCGAGCCGTTCGCTGATGGCCCGGACCGGCTGCACGATCCGTGCTGCCCAGGCGACCGCGAGGAAGGCCAAGCCGACGATGAAGATGGCGGTTCCGGCCACGAGGAGGTCCACGAAATCGCCGAGGTCACGCTCGGCAGCGTCGACGCCGATTTCCGTGGCCACGAACCAACCGACCCCGTCGAGGGCAACGGCCTCGACCGTACTGAACCCCTCGTCTCCCACCAGGGTCGGACGCAGACGAACCGACTGGTCGCCGTCGAGCGCGGCGTCAACCGTCTCATCGACGACCGGCTGAGTGAGCACCGTGGTTCCCGCCGCATCGATGAACGACCGTTGCCTCTCGTTCAGCTCACCGGCCCCGACCGATGCCGCCAGGTAGGCTCCGGGGTCCAGCAGGTAGGCTCTCGGGTCGCTCCTGATCAGTCCGTCTGACCCGATGAGATACGACTGGGCGCCGGGAGCGGGGTCGGCTTGGTCGCCATCGCCTCCTGTGGTAAGGATTTCGGTCAACTGCGATTCGTCATACATCAGCACCAGGACTCCGGCCAGGCGGGGGCCGTCCATGACGGGGGCGGCCGCGGCAGCCACCGGCGTGAGCAACGCCGGGTCGTAGAAGCTGATATCGCTCAGCACCGTTCCCCCCGCAGGATTGGCGCGGACGGCATCGACCAGCGCGGCCAGGAAGGAGCCGCTGAATGGCCCGACGTCGAGGCTGGTTCCCAGATCGGGCCGTTTCGACACGGAATAGACGACAACCCCCCGATCGGCTTCAACGAGGTAAAGATCACGCAGGTTCAGACGATCGACCACGTCTCTGTACACGGGATGCACCACATCGTGGACCTCGCTCCAGCGGCTGCCGTCACCGGCGTCATCGACAACGGAGGCGTTTTCAACCACGCCGAGATCGACGGCGTAGTGAT
Organism: Acidimicrobiia bacterium; assembly: GCA_029857855.1. Taxonomy (GTDB): domain Bacteria; phylum Actinomycetota; class Acidimicrobiia; order Acidimicrobiales; family SZUA-35; genus JAHELU01. The sequence continues at coordinate 2,016 of JAOUGG010000356.1, forward strand.
ACTGCAGGTAGACGGCTGCGGTGTTGTCGGCGACGATATCACGGAGATCGAGGTCGCGACCGGCGGCGGCGAGGGGCTCGAGATAGTCCTCGCGATCAGTCGTGATCACTCCCTCGATCTCCAAGGCCAGGTCGTCGCTATCAGTTTCCGAGAGCTCCTGGTGGGCCGAGGCGAAGGAATCGATGGCGATGACAGCCTGGGGGCTCGACGCCAGCGCGGTGGCGGCGCGACCCAGCGCCCCTACGTGGTCTGCGACGTCCGAGGCGCCAGAGGCCCGCTGAGCCACGAGTTGGTCGTCGGTCAGATCGCGCCCGAGGCTGCTACCGGTGCGCACCCCGATGATTGTTGCGATGACAACGGAAATGAGGCTGATCAGGACCACTGCGGTAGGCAGGCGGGTGGCCATCGACGCAGCGCTCGTCATGGATTTGAAACGCTGCGTTTCCTCCGCTCGCATAGCTTCGAACCTTACACGTAAGGGCCACGATCATCCCACATCGACATGGGGCGGCACGTGGGATCCGGGGGGCCGTGCTCCCTTCCGGCTCATGGTGAAAGGCCCACAGGTCCGACACCCACGTCCTCGAGGAGGCCGACCACATCAACCACATGGTTTGTCCAAGCATTCGGGAGCCTGGTTGGATTCGTCCGCTGTGCCTGATTATCATCATGCCGGTCCAACCCGGCCGTTCTGTTGCCGGGCCGAAACTGATGGAGGAACATCGATGGCAACTCTCACTGTGTGGGGCTTTTCTGACCCGGACTCGGCCGAGCGAGTACGTGACAAGGTGGTGGGGCTTCAGAAGAGCGAGCTGATCACGGTGCATGATGCAGTGGTGGTGACGTGGCCTGCCGACAAGAAGAAGCCGAAGACGAAGCAGGCGGTGTCAACGGCCGGCGTTGGGGCGTCCACTGGCGCGTTCTGGGGCCTGTTGTTCGGGATCATCTTCTTCGTGCCCTTCTTCGGGTTGGCGTTCGGCGCGGCGATGGGCGCGTTGTCCGGATCGATGCGGGATTTCGGCATCAATGACGATTTCATCGACTCGGTCCGGAGCAAGGTCACACCGGGCACGTCGGCGCTGTTCCTGATGTCGAGTGATGCCGTCGTCGACCGGGTCAAGGAAGCCCTCGCCGGCGAGGAGATGGAGCTGCTGGCCACGAATCTCAGCGTTGACGACGAGGCCGCACTCGCCGAGGTGTTCGAGGACTGATCGTCCTGTTTGGAGCCGGGCTCGCCCAGAGTCCGCCGTCGTTGCGAGACCAGGTCCGTGATTCGACCTGGTCTCAGCGCCGTTTGGTGCTCCCCGATCGAAGGAAATCGACGCCGGGAGAGTAGCAGTCAGGCCGCCAAGATAGTCGCAAGCTATGTCGTAGTTATGAGGAGAAGTGCGTTGATGGTGAGCCACTCCTCGGACACACAACCCCAGCACAGTGATCTCGTGCTGCTGACCAGCTGACCCGACCGCAGCGGATCGGAGCAACCATCACCGGGAAACCAACCGCCCCGCACTCCTGCCACCGGCCCGGTGCGACGGACCGATCGCAATGAAGGCCCGTCCCGGAATGGTCGAACGGTTCCGCGCCAACCCGGCATCGATCCGCCGTGCGACCGTGTTGATCGTCACCGTGACGATCGCGGTCGTGCTCCTCGGTGCCCTCGTGGTCCGGATCTTCGACCGCCAGGAGTACCCGACGTTCGGGAAGGCACTCTGGTTCACCTTGCAGACGGTCACGACGGTCGGCTACGGCGACGCCACTCCGACCGCGGTGATCGGTCGGATCGTGGCCGCCATCGTCATGGTCACGGCAATCGGGCTCATCACCGTTGTCACCGCGCTGATCACCTCGGTGTTTGCCGACGCCGTCAGGGCCGACAGGCTTCGCTCAACGTACGCCGACGCGGCCGACGCCGACGTGTTGGCCCGCCTCGAAAGATCGCTGGCCAGGCTCGACGACCGATTCGACCGGCTGGAGTCGACGTTGCGAGCATTCGGGCCCGACACCGACGGCGGCGATGGCGAGGCCGACAGCAGCGGATGAACTTCATCTCGGGCCGGCGAACCTCGGCGACGTGTACGCCGATGCCACCAGGTGACAAGCGGTACCCCGTCCGGTTAAAGTCGGCTTCGTCCCCGCTCTGACTGCAATTAGGAGTCTTCTGTGCTCAAGTTCCTCTTGATCTTTGCTGCGGTGTTCCTGCTCACCACGTTCCCGGCAACCTGGTTGCTGATGCTCTTCCTCGGCAACGCCGGAATGGCGATTGGGTACTGGGGTACCTTGCCACTGGGCATCCTCGTATCGGCATTACTGGGCGGTGCTTCCGCCACACCGTTCGACTGAGCG
>JAOUGG010000357.1 GCA_029857855.1 Acidimicrobiia bacterium
CGACATCGACATTGAGCGCAAAACCGTGCATGGAGCGGCCTCTGGTCAGGCGCACGCCGATGGCGGCCACCTTGCGCGGCGTCGGGCCGTCGGGCTCGACCCACACCCCCGGGTATCGCTCGATCCGTCCGGCGACCACGCCGAGGTCGTCCAGCACCTGGATCAGGTAGGACTCCACCGACGCCACGTAGGCGGCGGTGTCGGCCATGCCGCCGCCCCGACGCCCGACCACATCGAGGATCGGATACCCGACGACCTGGCCCGGCCCGTGGAACGTGACATCGCCGCCCCGGTTGACCTGAAGCACCTCGGCGTCGGTGTCGCCCGGGGCGACACCGATGTTCGACTCGGAGCCACTGCGGCCGATCGTGTAGATCGGTGGGTGTTCGAGCAGCAGCAAATGGTTGTCGGAGCCGGCATGCAGCCGACGTTGCAGATCCCAGCCTTCGATATAGGGCACCCGACCGAGCCAGCGAACCCGGAGGGTGGTGTCGGCTGTATTCGATCGAGGCATCATGTCTCCGCCGGTTGTGCGGTTGTCAGGCGATTTCGGTCGACCAGTCGCGGGTTTCGATGATCTCCTTCACCCGGGCCATGAAGGCCGCTGCGTACGCCCCGTCGACGGCCCGATGATCCCAGGCCAGGGCCAGGACACCGACGGAGTGGATGGCGATCGACTCGTTGCCGTACTCGTCGTCGATCACCACCGGCTTCCGCTTGACCGCGTCGGTCGACAGGATCGCCACCTGCGGCTGGTTGATGATCGGGAACTGCATCATCGTGCCATAGCCGCCTGCGTTCGTGAGGGTGAACGTGCCGCCCGACAGTTCATCGGGCGAGAGCTGCTTCGACCGGGCCCGGCGGGCCAGATCGGAGATGTCGCGGGCGATGGCCCGCATGCGTTTGCCGTCGGCGTCACGCACGACCGGGGCGAGCAGCCCCTGGAAATCGAGGTCGACCGCGACCGCGAGGTTCACGTAGTTGTGCACGATCAGCTCACGATCGCCGACCGACGCATTGAGATGCGGGTACTCCCGCAGCGCATCGATCGTGGCCCGGGAGATGAACGGCAGATACGTGAGGCTGAACCCCTCCTGGGACTTGAACTCGGCGCCGTTGGCCTTGCGGACCTGCTCCACACCTTCGTAGTCGATCTCCATGGCGGTGAGGGTGTGGGGGGCCACCGATTTCGACATCACCATGTGCTCGCCGGTCCGCAGCCGAATGTTCGACAGCGGAACCACGACGTCACGGATGCCGGCCTGGACCTGCGACGCCGGGACCGGAGCCGACGAGGGCTGCGGAGCCGGGGCCGGAGCGGGAGCCTGCTGGGCCGGGGCTTGCTGGGCCGGGGCCGCCTGGGCGGCGGCCGGTTGCGGTGAGGGCGGAGCAGCCGTGGCGGGAGCGGGAGCAGGTTCGGCGGCCGGTGCCGCAGCCGCCTGATCACCGCCGACCGGTGAGAGATGATTGGCCTCGATATGGCGCTGAACGTCGTCGCGACTGATCCGCCCGCCAAGGCCGGAGCCCTCCACCTGATCCGGATCGATGCCGTACTCGTTGATGAGGCGTCGAACGACGGGCGACAACACCTTCCCCTCTGTCCGCGACGGAGCGTCCGACTCGGCCGCGGCCGGCTGGGGAGCTGGTTCCGCCGCCGGAGCGGGCGGTGGTGAAGGCGGGGCGGCCCGGGTCGCCTCAGGCGGAGGCGGCGGTGCCGCCGGTTCGGCCGCGGCCGGCTGAGCTGCCGGTTCCGGAGCGGGTGCAGGTTCCGGTGCCGCCTTCGGAGCCGTGTCGGCGGGCGGCTCGGCCGGGGCCTCGGCCCCATCGGAAACGACGGCTATCACCGTGCCGACGTCGACCGTCTCACCCTCGGGAACGAGGATCTCGGTGATCGTGCCGCTGGCGGGCGACGGCACTTCGGAGTCGACCTTGTCGGTGGAGACCTCGAACAGCACCTCATCCTGGCTCACCGTGTCCCCGACCGATTTGAACCACCGGGTGATGGTGCCTTCGGTGACGGTCTCACCCAGTTGGGGCATCTCAATTTGGGCCACTGGTCGTCAACTCCTCAAGTTGTTGTGGTTGGCGGAACATTCGATTTCACGGCCATCGGCCGAACGGCTCGTCACCAGACTAGGACCCCCGGTGGACCGAGGCGAACACTCGGATCATCAATATCGTGGCCCGAGTCGATTGACGCCCGGAACGGCGACGGCGACGACGCCGCCATCAGTGCAGTGAGCGACCGGTCAAGGCCAGCACTGACTCGCCGAAGAGCTCACTCATGGTGGGGTGGGGCTGGATGAACTGGGCGACCTCGTCGACCGTGGCCTCCCAGTTGACCGCAAGGTAGCCCTGCCCCAGCTGCTCGGTGACCCACGGACCGACCATGTGCACACCGAGGATCCGGCCACCAGTACCGTCGGCCTGCTTCTCGGCGATGATCTTGACCAGCCCGTCGGTCTCGCCGACGATCATGGCCCGGCCGTTGCCGGCGTAGCGATGCTTCGAGACGACGACGTCGAACCCGGCCTCCTTCGCCGACTCCTCCGAATGGCCGGCGAACGCCACCTCGGGGTGACAGTAGATACACCAGGGGACCTTGCCGTAGTCGACCGGAACCGGGTCCTCACCCAGGATGTCGCGGATCACCAGAATGCCTTCGGCGAAGCCGATGTGGGCCAGTTGAGCGGTGTTGATGACGTCACCGGCCGCCCACACGCCGGAGACGCCGGTACGGCAGTGTTGGTCGACCACGATGAAGCCCCGTTCGTCGACCTGAACCCCGGTGTTCTCGAGGCCGAGCGTGGACGACGCCGGTTGGCGGCCGACCGACATGACGACGGTCTCGGCGGTGAGCTGCTCGCCATCACCGAAGGTCACGGTGACACCGGAATCGGTGGTGACCTGGCTCTCGACGGCCACGCCCGTGCGGATGTCGATGCCCCGCTTCTTGAACGAACGCTCGACGACCTTGGTCACGTCGACATCACAGCCGGGAAGGATCTTCGGCATGTATTCCAGGATCGTCACCTTCGTGCCGAGATCGCTCATCATCGAGGCGAACTCGCAGCCGATGGCGCCGCCGCCGATCACGATCGCCGACGCGGGGAGCGACGGAATGGACAGCAGTTCGTCGGAGGTGACGATTCGCTGTCCGTCGATCGGGAAGCCCGGCAGTGACCGGGTGACCGACCCGGCGGCGAGGATGATGTTGTCGGCCGTAATGGCGACATCGCCCGACTCGCCGCCCGTGATGTTGACGGTTCGATGATCTCCAGCCAGCTGGCCACGACCGTCGAACAGTGTGACCTTACGACCTTTCAGGAGGCCTGTGAGGCCCCCGACCAACTGATCGACAATCCCCTGCTTGCGCGACATCGTCTTCGACCATTCGAGACCGGGCGAGTCGGCGACCACACCGAAGTCGGCGGCGTGGGAGACGGTGCGGAACACGCTGGCGGTCTCGAGCAGCTCCTTCGCCGGTATACACCCGACGTTGAGGCATGTCCCGCCGATCTTGTTGTGTTCGACCAGGGCGATCGACAACCCGGCCGATGCGCCATACAGGGCGGAGGCGTAACCAGCCGGTCCGCCACCTATCACCGCCACCTCAAAGTGTTGACTGCTCAGGGGAATCACCTCCGTCGGTCCAAAGGGCGATCCTAGTGCCTGGGCCTGCCGACCCGTGATCCAAACCCTAGTTTCGCCTCCGAATCCGCCACGGCGAGCGATGAAACCCTGAACAGGTTTCGTCGAACGGCCAAACCCGAGCGAAGCGCTTCGTACCGAGGCGACTAACGCGAAATGAGCACCTGCAACGCGAACGCGGCCAGGATGGCGAGCCCGCAGAGCAGCGACAGCACGAGTAGCATTCGGGTACTCACGGCGACACCCTAACCGGCAACAGCCCCCGTCAGGAGACAACCCACAATGGAAATCGTCATCGCCGGATCGAGCGGACTGATCGGTACCGCACTGCGCGAATCACTGACAGCCGCCGGGCACCGACCGATTCGTCTGGTGCGCCGCCCACCACGGCCGGGCAGCGACGAAATCGAGTGGGAGCCGGCCGCCGGACTGCTCGACGTCGACGCCATCAGCGGAGCCGACGCCGTCATCAACCTGGCCGGCACCGGAATCGGCGACCATCGTTGGACCGACGAGTACCGGCGCAGTTTGGTCGAGAGTCGCACCGACACCACCTCGCTGCTGGCCAAGGCGGCAGCGGCCGCGGCCAAGCCGCCGTCGGTGTTTCTCGGCGGATCGGCGATCGGCTACTACGGAAACCGGGGTGCGGAGGTCCTGACCGAGCAGTCGAGCCGGGGCCAGGGCTTCCTCGCCGATC
>JAOUGG010000358.1 GCA_029857855.1 Acidimicrobiia bacterium
GGATCGGGCCGGGGCGCTCGCCGGCTATCTGACCGACGAGATCGTGCCGGCGTTCGAGGCCATGGGTTTCGCCTGTCGACTCGTCGAACACCCGGAGGCGCTGGCGCCCTTCCTGGTGGCCGAGCGGATCGAGGGCGACGACCGACCGACCGTGCTCGGCTACGGCCACGGCGACGTCGTCAACGGACAGGACGACCGGTGGGCCGACGGGCTCGACCCGTGGCGGCTGATCGAACGCGACGGCCGATGGTACGGCCGGGGTGTGGCCGACAACAAGGGACAGCACACGATCAACATGGCGGCACTGCGGACCGTGATCGAGACGAGGGGTGAACTCGGTTTCAACGCCAAGTACCTGATCGAGATGGGCGAGGAGACGGGGTCGCCCGGATTCCACGCCTTCTGCCGGGATCACGACGACGAGCTGGCCGCCGACATCCTCGTCGCCTCCGACGGGCCGCGGCTGCGAGCCGACCAGCCGACCGTGTTCCTCGGCGCCAGGGGCGCACTCAACTTCGACCTGGTGATCGACGCCCGGGCCGGCGGCCACCACTCGGGCAACTGGGGTGGGCTGATCTCCAACCCGGCGTTGCAGCTGGCCCACGCCCTGTCTTCGATCGCGTCGGAGCGGGGCGAGATCCGCATTCCCGAGTGGGTGCCCGATGAGATTCCGCCGTCGGTGCGGCGGGCGCTCGACGGTCTGACCGTCGACGGTGGGGAGCACGGGCCCGTCGTCGACCCCGACTGGGGTCAGCCGGGTCTGACACCCGCCGAGCGGGTCTTCGGCTGGTGCTCGTTCGAAATCCTGGCCTTCGAGGCCGGCACGCCGGCCAAACCGGTCAACGCCATCCCACCTCGGGCCCGGGCCCACTGTCAGCTCCGCTTCGTCGTCGGCCCCGACCCCGACGACATCCTCCCCGCGTTGCGTCGCCGCCTCGACCGCAACGGCTTCGGGTTCGTCGCCATCGAGACGGGCGGCGGGGCCGACGGCGACACCGACAGCACCGTGAACAGCAGCGTGAAGTTCCGGGCGACCCGCACCGATCCCGACGATCCCTGGGTGCGGCGGGCCGTGGAGTCGATCGAGACGACGACCGGCAAGCCGGTGGCGGTGCTTCCCAACCTCGGCGGCTCGCTACCCAACGATGCCTTTGCCGACATTCTGGGCCTGAAGACGATCTGGGTCCCGCACTCCTACCCGGGTTGTAGCCAGCACGCGCCTGACGAGCACGTGCCGTCGGCGGTGCTCCGGGAGGCGCTCCTGGCCATGACCGGCCTGTACTGGGACCTCGGCACCTCCCCCTCCCCACCAAAATTTGCATCAGGGGCGGGACTCAGTCCCGCCTGAGGCACACAGAACAGGAGCGACCCCGAAATTTGCATCAGGGGCGGGACTCAGTCCCGCCTGAGGCACACAGAACAGGAAAGGGACGCGGCCTGCTTTCAGCTCTGCTCGTAGATCGGGGTGATGATGGCCCGGGCGAGGGTGTTGCCGAACATGTTGAAGCCGCAGATGGCGGGGGTGACGCCGTCGTCGATCGGCAGCGACTCAACGCTCAGCGCATGCACGGCGAAAATGTAGCGGTGCGGGCCGTGGCCGGCCGGCGGCGCCGACCCGAGGTAGCCGGGGAGGCCGGCGTCGTTGCGCAGGTGCCCGGCGCCCTCCGGTAGCCCCGATCCGTCCTGGGCCCCGGCGCCGGTGGCCAGTTCGGTGACCGAAGCCGGAATGTTGAAGACGGTCCAGTGCCAGAACCCGCTGCCGGTCGGGGCATCGGGATCGAAGCAGGTGACCACGAAGCTCTTGGTCTCGTTCGGGAAACCCGACCAGGAGAGCTGGGGCGAGACGTCTTCGCCCCCGGCGCCGAAGATGCCGCTCACCTGGGGCATCGGCAGCATTTCACCGTCGGCGACGTCGGAGCTGGTGACCGTGAAGGATCCGACCTCGGGGAGGAAATCGTACGGGATGGGTGGACGTGCAGTCATGGGCGCGAGTCTAGGGCACGAGACCGGAATCCGCCGACGGCAGGGGGATCGATCCCGCTTTCCGTTTACCCAGGTGGCCGGTAAACTCAGCTGCCTGGAGGAACGTGTCCAATCGTGTCGACGAATCCGTCGGCGGATTGAACAGTTCAGTGGTGAAACATGACTTCATCTCGTGATGAGGTGGCGGAGGAGGGCGTCGAATGACGTCGACGTTACAAGGGGCGACCCGGAGTGGCAGCAATGGCGGTACCGCTCCGGCGGCCGGACGGCCCACAACCATCAAGCGCCGTCGTTCGTGGCGGCCCGGTCTGCTCGCTCTCAGCCTGTTCCTGATCGTCGGCTCCATGCTGGCCGGCTTGTGGCTCTACCAGTCGACGACGTCGCGTGTCGGCATACTCCACGCCGCCACCGCTCTCCAGCCGGGTGACCAGCTGACCGTCGCCGACACCCGAGTGCAGTACGTGGCCGCCGAACCCGACTTCCTGCAGGCGCTGTTCACCGAGGATCAGGCGACGGCCACCGGCTTCTACGGGGGTACCCTCGGTCTCACCGTGAGTCGATCGATACCGGCCGGCGCACCACTGGTACGCGACTATCTGGTGCCCGACGAGAACCTGATTCCCGAGGGCAAGGCGATCGTCGGTGTCAACCTCGAACTGGGTTCGTATCCCAACCTGATCAGCGACGGCCACACCGTCGACATGCAGTCCGCATCGGATGACGACGAGCAGCTCACGTCGGTTTCGCTTGGCGAGGCCGTGGTCTGGAGCGCCGTGGTGGATCCGGACAACGGCAGGCTGCGCGCCGACCTGATCGTCGAACTCGAGGATCAGAACGCCGTCGTCCAGGCCCACCGCAACGATCTGCTGCGCCTGACTCTCGTCGACGGAGGCTTCTAGCCGGTGCTCGTCAGCCTGTCGTCGTGCCGTGGAGCGCCTGGCGTGTCGAGCTGGGCCCTGACACTGGCGACGGCTTGGTCCCACCCGCATGATCGGGTGCTGGTCGAGGCCGACTGTTCGGGCGGCGTTTTCGGAGGTCGCTACGACGTGGCCATCGAACCCGGCTCGGCCGAGCTCGTTTCACAGGCACGACGGGGTCGGTTCGATGCCGATCTCGACCTTTCCCGTTTCGCCCGTCACGTCCGCACCTCGGAAAGCCGCGACAGTGAGCTGTGGGTGGTGCCCAGTCCGCTGTCGAGCCACGAGGCCCTCGACGTGTGGCGGGCCATGGCCGCTCCCGCCGCCGAGGCGATGCTCCACGACGATCGGTTGTGGCTGGCCGACTGCGGTCGTGTCTGGCACCGATCACCGGTCGAGGCGCTGCTGGCGATCGCCCCGCTGAGCATCGTGGTCAGCGACGGGACGATGCCGTCACTCCTGGTGCTCAAGGCCCGAATCGAGTCGCTGCCGAATCAGACGGCCATCATCGTCGTCGGCGACATGCAGTACACGACCGACGATCTCATCGAGTTCACCGGTGCCGACTACGTGTGGAACGTCCCGCACGTCAAGCGCCTCGACTCGCTGGCCGCCGAATTCGCCACCAGTGGGCGAGCCCGCCGATCCCGGACCTGGCGTGCCGCTCTGGGAATCGCCCAGACACTGGCGGCCGAACTGCAGTCTCCGGGGCAGCTCGCCCGCAGCCATCGGGAAGCGCACGAGCAGACCAAGGCACCGGCTGTGGTCGACGGTCCGCCCGCCGCGGTACCCGGAGACGTGGGGGTGGCGTCGGCACCGGCCGTCGGGCCGGAGGCAGCGGAGACCGTCGAGCCGAAGGCCGTGGAGGCTGTCGAGGCAGACCAAACCGAGGTCGCATCATGAGCGACCAGGTCTTCGACGCCCTCGTCGAGACGGCGCGGTCCGCGGTGCAGGAGGCCCAGGCCCGGGCGGTCGACGCCGGCAAGCCGCGCCTGTCGTATGACGCCATGGAGGCGGTGGTGGTCGACGCCGTCCGCGAGGGCATCAGCCGTCACGCCAACGATCAGGTCCGTCTCGGGCAGCGCACCATGTCCGACTCCCAGGAGCAGGCGATGCTGCGCCGGGTGGTGCGGTTCGTCACGGGACTCGGCCCGGTCGAGGAGCTGCTGGCCGACGACGACGTCGAGGAGATCTACGGCCACTACGACTACGTGCAGATCGACAAGGATGGTCAGCCGGTCGCGGTCGTCCGCGACCTGTGGCCCTCCGAACAGGCGATGGTGCAGTGGCTGTCGGATCTGGCCCGCAACCGGGGCCTCACCGAGCGGCAGTTCAACTCGGGTTCACCACTCCTGGTGCTGCGGTTGAAGGCCGGGATGCGGTTGAGCGCCGTTCGTGACGTGTCGCAGCGGGCCATGTTCAACCTCCGCCGCAACACGTTGACC
>JAOUGG010000359.1 GCA_029857855.1 Acidimicrobiia bacterium
CGTTCATCGATATCCGGCATGTCTTGAGTCTGTCACCGGCCTCGGATTGTGAGCAGAGCCCTAGGTCCGCTTCTGAGAGACATCGGCTCCTACGATGAGGTGGTGAGGATCGCATTGGAGGTCTGGGCGGCCCGCTTCGAGGAGGTTCGGGCCACCTGCCTCCGGGCCGAATCGCTTGGACTCGATGGCTTCTACTACGGCGAGTCGCCCCATGGGCTCAACCTCGACTGCTGGACGACACTCGGCGCATTGGCATCGATCACCGAGCGGATCCGGCTCGGTCCGGTCATCACCAACGTCCTTCCGACGTACCGGAGTACGGCCCTTCTCGCCAAACAGTCGGCGACGGTGGCCTCGATCGCCCCCGACCGGATCGATTTTCGAACCGGGGCCGGAGCGGCGATCGAATTCGCCCGACCGTGGTGGGAGCCCTTCGGCGTCGAGTACCCGCCCTACGATCATCGCCTCGACGAACTCCGCGCGGCGCTGGATACGTTGCCGGATCTTTGGGCTCGATTGGGGCTTCCTGCGCCACCGATCACGATCGCCGCCACCGGCCGGCGGGCCATGAGGCTCACCGCCGAACGAGCCGACATGTGGGAGACGTCGTTCGCCACCCCCGCCGAGTTCGGTGATCGGTGGGCGGCCTTTCGGTCATTCGGCGTTGGCCGGGACGTCCGCACCTCACTCGAGATCGACGGGTTCGTGTCGATGACGTCCGACGGGGTTCGCCGCCTCGTCGACCGCGTTCGAGTCGAGCGTCGTTTGGAGGATGTCGACGCCGTTCTCGGACGAGCGTTGATCGGTACCCCCGGTGAGGTCGCCCTACAACTCGATGCACTCGCAGGTGTAGGTGTCGAGCAGCTGGTCGTTGCACTTCACGATCCTCATGACCCCGACGCCATCGCAGCGCTGGCCTCGGCACGCAGCGCGGCCCGACCGCACAACAGGTGAGCGTAAGACGGCCAGGTCGATGACGACCACCCCGCCGAGGGTACGTGCATTCCCCATCAACGGAGCGGTTTGGGTCGATGCCGTAGATACCGGCACGCTCCCGGAGGAAGCGGCGCTACGTCAGCGCACCGACCCTCTGCTCGACCGACTACGCCTGTGGACGCTGCCGGGCAATGCCTCTACAGTGTGCGCTCTCAGCCGGTCTGTTCTAGTATCGGATTTGACTAACATTGATAGCTTGGGAAAGGCGTGGGGGCATGAATGTCAGAAACCGTATGAGGGCGTTGGCTGCAATGTGCGCAGCCGCAGTCATGTTCATGGTGGCGGCACCGGTGTCGGCGACCAGTGGCGTGACCGTCGTCGACGCCAAGGTGATGAGTCAGAACCTGTACATCGGCGCCGACCTCGACCGCATTCTCCGGGGCGAAGACCCGGCCGCGGTGTTCCAGACGGTGTTGGAGTCCAACGTTCTCGAGCGGTTCGCCACCTTCGCTGCTCAGGTCGACGCCGAGAACCCGGATCTGATCGGCCTGCAGGAAGTCACCAAGATCGTGGTGTTCGATGCTCAGGGCAACATCCTCCAGGACATCGACTACCTGGACATCGTGCTCGGCAACCTGGCCGCCCGAGGCGAGAGCTTCGCCGTGTCGTCCGTGGTGGCGAACGCCGACGTCACCCTGCCTCTCGACCTGCAGGCCGGACTGTTCGCCCGAGTTATCGACCGTGACGTGATCATCCACAACACCGCCACCACCGCTGTGTCGAATCCGGAATCGGCCAACTACGCCACCAACTTCGCCTTCAACCTCGGCGGCATCGATATCGAGTTCACCCGGGGATACACCGCGGTCGACGCCGTCGTCAGCGGCTCCTCCTTCCGGTTCGTCAACACCCACCTCGAGGTGCAGAATGCCCCATGCCTGCCGCCGACCGGTCTGGCGATCTGCCAGGAGGTCCAGGCCGCTGAGCTGGTCGAAGCTCTGGCCGGCGAGTCGCTCCCCGTCGTACTGCTCGGCGACTTCAATGCCGAACCGGGCGAGCCGACCTACGAGACCATCGTGGACGGCGGCTATGCCGACACCTGGAACAACGAGGGGGGCGACACCTGCTGTCAGAGCGAGCTCCTCAACGAGCCGAGCGACCTGACCCAACGCATCGACATCATCTTCCACGGAGCCGCCAACGCCTCGCTCATCTCGGCCACGACCAACACGGTCACGGCTCAGACGCCAGGTGGCCTGTGGTACTCCGATCACGCCGGGGTCGTTGCCGACCTTCGCCTGCTGGTCACCGACATCTGCGCCGGGCTGACCCCGACCATCGAAGGCACAGCAGGTGGCGACCTTATCTTCGGCACCAGCGGCAACGACATCATCTTCACCTACGGCGGCGACGACACGATCTTCGGCAGGTCCGGGAATGACATCATCTGCAGCGGCGACGGCGACGACGTCATCAGCGCGTCCGATGGCGACGACCGGGTCGATGCGGGCTCGGGTGACGACACCGTCTACTCCGGCGACGGTGACGATCTCGTCGTGGCCGTGACCGGCGACAACACCATTACCGGTGGTTGGGGGGATGACCACATCATCGCCGGACAGGGCGATGACACCGTCTTCGCCGGCGGTGGTGACGATGTCGTCGACGTCGGAGACGGTGCCAACACGGTCGTTGCCGGACCCGGTGACGACGACGTGACCGGTGGCACGGACGGCGACCAGCTCTTTCTGGGCTTCGGCGACGACGTCGCCCGATCCGGAGCCGGCGACGATCAGATCTACGGCGGTCCCGGTGACGACACGGTTGACGCGGGAGCCGGTACCGACACCTGTAGCAACGTGGAGTCGTCGGTCGGCTGCGAACTCTGAGCCCGCCGATCGGCAGTCGACTCTCGGGAGCCACCGTCCAGAATTTAATCTGAGTGCTCACACGGTCACAGCCATGATGAGGTCGGTTTTCGCGGTTCAACCACGGGCGAGCACGGCGGCTGAGGGTGCCTTGCGGGCCCCTACTTGAAGCGGGTTCCGGGCCAGGTCGAGGATCGCGACACCGGGACCGTCGCCCGAGCGGGGCTGTCGACGATCGATCGAAGGCCTGAGATCGGCCGCACCGTCCGGACGCTAGACTCCGAAGCTTCCTGCTCCCTCACCGATCGACGGCGACCGATGCTCACCCCAGGACAAACCGCTCCGGATTTCAGCCTCCCCGACCAGCACGGCGAGATCGTGCGCCTGTCCGACCTCTCCGGTAGGTGGGTCCTGCTGTGGTGGTACCCCAAAGCCGCCACACCCGGTTGAACCATCGAGGGCCAGGCTCTGCGTGACAGGGCCGATCGTTTCGACGAACTCGGTGTGACCATTCTGGGAGCATCGTTCGACACCCAGCAGGAGAACCTGGCCTTCGCCGAGGCTCAGGGCTTCCCGTTTCGACTGCTGAGCAACACCGACCGCATCACCGGTATCGCCTACGAGGTTGCTCGCCGTCCCGACGACAAGTTCGCGGCCTTTCCCCGCCGCTACAGCTATCTCATCGACCCCGAAGGCCTGATCCACCGTGCGTACGACGTCACCGACGTCGCCAGCCATGCCGACGACGTCATCGCCGACGTGGAGGAGGCACAGGCCGCCCGATGACAACCCAGCCGTACACCACAACCGCGGAACCCCGGGTCGCCGACGCCGCTTCCGACGCCCGGGAGCTGCAGGACCGGGTCACCGCCGTCACCCGGGGCGCGGCACGAGCCGCCGTGCTCGGCGTGAACGACGGACTGGTCACCAACGTCTGTCTCATCCTGGCCGTGGCCGGCGCATCGTCCGGTGTCAGCGAGGTCCGCATCGCGGGCCTGGCCAGCCTGATCGCCGGAGCCTTCTCGATGGCCGCGGGGGAGTGGATCTCGGTCCGCAGTCAGGTCGAACTCTTCCAGGGGATCGTCGAGGAGATGAACCGACTCGCGGCCCGCAATCCCCGGCTGTTGCTCGACGAGTTGACGACCAAGTTGACCGACAGTGGTTTGGCCACCGACACCGCCCAACGGGTCTCGACCGAACTGCCGCTCGAGAGCAAGCGGTTCATCGATTTCACCGCCCGAACCGTGTTCGGCTTCGATCCCGACGAGGTCGGATCACCGATGGTGGCCGCGTTGTCGTCACTCGGCCTGTTCACCGCCGGTGCCATCGTTCCGCTCGCCCCCTGGTTCTTCACGAGCGGGACCACCGCGATCGTGATCTCGGTGACCGCCACGGCGCTGGCCAGCCTGATCGTCGGCAGCTGGGTCAGCCGTTCGGCCGGACGACCGATGGCCCAGGGAGCGCTCCGCCAGCTCGCCATCGTGTTGGCGGCCTCCGTCGTCACCTACGGCATCGGCAGCCTGTTCGGAACGGCGATTGC
>JAOUGG010000360.1 GCA_029857855.1 Acidimicrobiia bacterium
GGCCAACGACACGGCTAACCCGCCGAGGGGGAAGGTCACGGGGGACGGCAGCGTGACGAGCCTCGCCGACGCGATCGCCCTGCTATCCGCCGCCTCGCCAGAGGACCGGCGGCGGGTCTACGAAGCCGCCCAGCTCGAGGTGCTGCACGACCACGAGAACCGTCGCGACCAACAACCCCTACCTCGCCGCCCAATACGCCCAGATCCGGGGACGACGCGGACCCCAACGAGCCGCGGTCGCGGTTGGCCACTCCATCCTGGTCATCGCCTGGCACCTGCTCACCAACGGCGAGCTCGAGCCAGATGACCTACAAGAGGTTGCCGGCGGGGTCGGGGCCGATGGCAAGCACCCTCGGTGGGTCGGCATCAGGATCGAGGTCCACCACGACAATCGCGTTCTCGACGGCATGAAGGATGGATTCCTTGGGCGCGTCATCTGCTCGCCTTGCACCGAGCGATGGCTGTAAACCACCAACCACACGATCAAGGCAAATCACGATGACGGGTGCCGAACAGCATCATGCCACCCGCCATGCATCCGAGCGAAACTACCGCGACGCGACGTTCACCAAACCGGTGCATGAGCCGCGGGCGGTACAGCGCACCGACCAGAAGGCCAAGTCCTGCCAGCGCGAAAATGTAGACCGTGTTGGCAGGATCCTCCTCCAGCACGTCCCGCACGAACACCGGCAATAGCGTGTTGAAGCCCTGATAGAGCGCCACGACGATCGCCCGCCCTGGAAACCGAAAACGAGAGCAGCGAGAAACGTGGCCCCGTTGGCGAGCGACAGCTGGAACTGGGAGGCACCACCGCGTGCCAGGTACACCATCGTGCCGTAGGCGAGAACGGAGATGCCCGTCTTGGCCATGGAACGCGAGATCGCCAGGATCCGGACGTCCCTCTGGCGGACGACCTCGCCATAGGTGGCGTGGGCGACTCCGTCGCCGTCGATCCCGGTCCCGAGCTCGGACTCATCCATCGCGCGCGCTCCCCTCGGCCGCAACGGTCAATCGACGCAGTTGTCGGGTACGAAGTCGCCCATGCGGACAAAATCGCGACACGTCAAAAAACGGCTGTTGTTGTGACCGACATACCATCCGAGGACGCCGATCGTCACGACCAGGACGAGCGCAGCAGCTTGTTCACGCTGCGCCAGTCTGAAGAACTCGAATCCCATGAGCCGCGCCGCAACCCACACGATGTAGGGGCCGGTGAGCAGGATGGTGGCGCTCAACACGTTGGTGACTAGTGTCGATTCGGTGAGCAGCGTGATGTCAGCGGCAACGTAGACGAGGGGCAGGGAGAGGACCAGGCGGCTCCAGGCGGTGGTGGCGAACCCGCTGTCGGGTGCAATGAACGTTGCGACGAGCACCACCGTGCTGACAACGAAGACAGCGAAGACACGGCGGTAGGCGATCACGTCGAAGGCACCGAACTCGAAGCCCACCTGCCATGCGGTCAATGCGGCCGGCGTCGACAACAAGACAAATGTACGGACCTGCGAATCAGCGTGGTGGCCAGTCGACACCGTCACATCTTGGCACCGATAGCACTTGCGGACGCGCATCCAGGCGTACCGCCCAGCGACATCGACCATCATCACAATCGATGCCTCGACGTCTCGAAACGCCGTCGTCCACGCCGAACCCGCACACAAGGTCCCGCCAATCGGCGGGGCGGTCAACGATTCCGGGTGAGGAGCGCGATCAGCTTCAAGAGCGTGATGTACAGCCAGATCAGCGTGACCATCAGACTGAAGGCCATGTACCACTCGAGTGCTTTTGGCGCACCCGCCTCGACGCCCATCTCGATGGCGCCGAAATCGAGCACGAGGCTGAGCGCGGCGAGCGCAACGCTGACGATCGTGATCACAAGGCCGATCGTGCGGAAGCTGTCGCTGTAGAGCCAACTCCAGTTGAAGATCGACATCACGAACACAATGAAGTAGAGCAGCATCAGACCGCCCATGCCCGCTATTACAGCGAACGCCAACTTCTGGGTTGGCTGCACGATGCGCGTCATGTACAAAAACAGTGCGACGAGGAAGACGCACAGTGTCGACAGTACCGCAGCCCCGACGATCCCTTCGGTCTGCGCGTCGAACGCCGCCGAAATCGCGCCAAGAACGAATCCCTCCGCAAGCGCGTACAGCACACCCAGTACCGCCGCCCGTCCCGGTGCGACGGTGATCATGATGGCAAGGAAGAATGCGCCAAGGCTGGCGAGCCAAAAACCTCCCGGGATCGTCACCGTGGTATCGGCGTACCCCGTTCCAAGTTCGGGCGGGACCTCATTGGTAGCCGAGGCCCATCCCCAGGAACCGCCCGCCACTACGAACACCAGGAAGATCAGC
Organism: Acidimicrobiia bacterium; assembly: GCA_029857855.1. GTDB lineage: Bacteria > Actinomycetota > Acidimicrobiia > Acidimicrobiales > SZUA-35 > JAHELU01. The sequence goes on from JAOUGG010000360.1 coordinate 2,355, forward strand.
GTTTTGATGCTGATTCCGGCGACGGACATGGTGCGCGCCCCCGCACCGGCGGAGGTGAGCTGTGTCTGCACGAACCCATCGCTGAGTGCTGGATTACCCGAACTGGCACTCATCGGCGCCATCATCGTTTGGGACATCTTTTGCTTCCTGTCGAGGGATCGAAACACCTGTCGTCGAGCCGGCTCGGTCAGGTGGTGAGGTGTGGTTGGGGCGTGGCGTACATCAATCACCATGATTGTAGTCATATGGAGTTGGGCACCTCGCAACCAAACTTGACCGTTCGTGTGGGCCCGGTTGTATTCGTCTCCGCTAGGTTACCTATCAGCGCAGTTCTCTGGCACCAACGCCGAACCCTCGTCCGGGACCCGTGACAGCATGTCGCTCAGCGTCGTGTGTCTGCGTCCGCAACCGTCCCTGACCCTCTACTGCCCCGGTATGCTCAGTTCTTCGTTGCCGGTCGACACGGTCCCGGCGCCGCGGCGAATCGATCTCAATCGGAGTCTCGGGAGCAACGTCATGGCATTCGACAGGAAGTATGTGATCGCCTCGGTATCGGCTGCGCTGGAGTCCGATACCGGCCGGTGGGTCTCGAGGCACTTGAGTCCGATCGCTGCGGCTGCCTCGGCGCCGCTCGAGTCCGTATTATTTCTGGCCTCCTACCGACCATCGTTGATGCCGAGAGCAACCGTTCATCAAGGCGTGGCGGCGGGGGTCCACGTCCTCTTCGCTCGCAGTGCGTCCGGAATCGTGGAGTACATCAATCGACAGGTCGTACCGTCGAACGCGTCCCTGCCCGGGCGTCTCGCGGTGCGCAGTGTCGCGTACGCTCTTGGTGAGGTGCTCGAACGGCTCCCTGCCCGGGGCGATGCCATGAACACCTCGCAGGTGACCGATGCGTTCACCGCCGCCGGTACCGTCGTCAAGTTCGCGTCGGTCAGTGGCGCCCTCTTCGATGCGGCCACGGCGTCCGACCGTCGGCTCGGCAGCCGGGGCGGGACCGGGGCCTTCGCTATTGCCGGCATCACCACTGCCGGCGTGGCGTACGTCACCAGTAAGCGACTCGACCAGCGCAAACATGTGATCGAACGGTGGCCCGTGCCGCAATACAGCACGCTCGGGGGCCCGATGGGGGTCAGTTTCGGCATCAGCACCATCGGCACGGTCGCCGCTCGCGCTTACCTGATCACCCGGGACGCACTTGTTCACTACCTGGGTCCCGGCTGGTCGAAAGGGCTCCTGGCCCGCCTGGTGAACGCTGGACTCTGGGCGTTCGGAAGCTCGGCACTCTTCAACGGCTTCATCGGCTATGTGGGTCGCGCCAACGAGCGACTCGAACCCGGGTACTCCGTGCCGCCCACGTCGTCACTCCTGTCCGGCGGCCCGGAAAGCGTGTCTCCGTTCGACGAACTCGGCCTGCAGGGTCGACGGTTCGTGTCCCATGCGCTGACCGAACAGCAGATTCAAAACGTGATGGGAGAACCTGCGATCTCCGAACCCATCCGCGTTTATGTTGGCTTCAACTCCCAACCGGTCTATCAGACCGGTCGAGCGGAGTTGGCGCTGGAGGAACTGGCGAGAACCGGAGCCTTCGATCGCTCGTACCTTCTCTTGGTGTCTCCCACGGGTACTGGCTGGGTCGACCACGCCGTGGTTGAGGCGGCCGAGCTCATGACGAAGGGCGACATTGCAACGTGTTGCATCCAGTACGGCCGCTATCCGTCACCACTGTGCATCCAGAAACTTGCGTTGGGTCGAAGCCAGTTCCGACTCCTGCTGTGGGGTGTGCGACAACGGCTACTCGAGCGACAGGCAGAGGACCGACCGAAGGTCCTCGTTTTCGGAGAGAGCCTCGGAGCTTGGGCATCTTCGGATGTCCTGATGCATCAAGGAATCGCCGGGTTCGATCACTACGGGATCGACCGGGCGCTGTGGTTCGGGCTTCCGGGGATGGCGAAGTGGTCCCGGAACGGC
>JAOUGG010000004.1 GCA_029857855.1 Acidimicrobiia bacterium
ATCGCAGCAGGCCGAATCCGAGTGGTGCCGGGTGTGCACAACCGGCTGGCGACCGGTCTGGCCAAGGCGACACCGGGCGGCATCGTGCGTCGTGTGGCGAAGGCGCTGGCCAAGGCCAACGGCAAATAGCCCGTCGCCGGCCGTCCGTTGCGACCGAAAACGAATGCGTGGCCCGGTCACCACCAAGACCGGGCCACGCGGCTCCCCCAGTGGGGGAGACCAGCGGCCGACTGGAACGTCGTGCCGCCGAAAATCAGTGTGACGGATGGGGGGTAGTCCGTGCGGGCAAACCGTGTGGGTAGTCGTGCCTGTACCCTGACCCGGTGCCACGTACGAGCCGAGATCGTAGTCGACGGGCCCACCGAATGGTCCGGTCGGGCCGATGACGGTGGCTGGTGGCGGATCCGGTGCCGGTACACCGATCACCGTCGTGCTGTTCGACATGGGCGGCGTCCTGGTCGAGCTCGGGTCGCTGCCCGAGCTGCTCGGCTCCACGATCGACGCCGAACGGTTCTGGCCCCGCTGGCTGTCGAGCCCGGCGGTGCGGCGCTTCGAACGAGGTCACTGTTCATCGGACGAGTTCGCCGCCGGGGCGGTCGACGACCTGGACCTGGAGATCAGCCCCGCGACGTTCCTCGCCAATTTCGCCCGCTTTCCCCGAGGGCTGTTCCCCGGCGCCGAGGAACTGGTGACCGAGCTGATGGCCACGGTCGAGATCGGCGTGCTCAGCAACACCAACCAGCTCCACTGGGAAACCCAGCCCGACGCCGAGATCCTCCAGCGGATGGTGACACGCCCCTACCTGTCGTACCGCCTGGGCGAAGTCAAACCGGACGAGGCCCTGTTCCGGCTCGTGCTCGACGATCTCGACCGTCCGGCCACTGAGGTCCTGTTTCTCGACGACAATCAGATCAATGTCGACGGTGCCCGCCGGGTCGGCATGGCCGCTGAAACGGTGAAGGGTCCGGGACAGGCTCGCAAGGTGCTGGGTCGCTACGGACTCGTGTTGTAGCGATCGCCGTTCGGGCGAAATGGCGGCGAGCCTAGGTGCGGCTGACGCTTTCGAACACGAACGTGCGACGGCCGAGCGCCACCGTCTCACCCGACTGGAGTTCGATGGGGTGACCGGCCGTCAGTTGATTCCAGCGATCGTTCTGGGAGTCCCAGACATAGGTGCCGTTGGTGGAGCCGAGGTCGACGATCTGCACCGTCCACCCGTCGAGTCGCAACTCGGCATGGGTCCGGGAGAGGGTGTCGTTGTTGTCGTGGATCACGAGCAGCTCGGCGTCGGGGTTGTCGCCCAATGACGGCTCACGACCGATGACGTACGAACGGTCGAGGCCGAAACTGGCACCGTCGTCGAACACGATGAACCCGAGCGTCGGGCGGGGACGAACCACCGGGTGGGGAGTGAGATGCAGCAGCGACATGCCGCACACCATGCAGTAGGCCGACTTCGGATTGTTGAAGTGACCCCGCGAACACAGAATGCCATCGACCTCGATGCGACCTTTCTGAGCGGTCGGGGACGCCGGGATCGGGCCGTCGCCGCCCGCCTCGCCACCGGAGACGATCGGAAGAGGATCGCGGTGCGACGGTGCGGCTGTCCCGATGAGGATCACCGAACGGAAGGGCGCCTGACTCGGGTCTGAACCTAGGCCCCCGTCGTCAGTCGAGGCCGGCTCGTATTCGGCGACCTCGCCCTCGGACGGCTCCCCGGACTGTTTCGCGACTGGGTTCACCAAGTCGCCGGTGTTGTCGGCCGTGGCGCCGAGCGGCGCAAGGTCGTCGAGTGCCGGCGGTTGACCGCCGGCGATTGTGACGAGGCTGAGGCCGGCCCCCGGGGCCACGCCTCGACGGAGGTCGAAGGGCGGGACCGGTTCGGCGGCCTTGGTGAGGTTGGCGGCCCGAAGGGTCAGGCGTTGCGCGCTGTGGGAGAGCTGCTGTTTCTGGAGACCATTGGCGCCGCCGATGACCAGCTCGCCGTCGCTCAGAATCTCGACCGGCCCGAAGGCGACCGCCATGGGTCCGCCGGTCGCCTCGACGATCATGGCGACCGATCGCAGCTTGTTGTCGGACAGCAGCGCGTTGACGGCTCTGATGATGTCCTGGGAGGTCGGGTTCGCCCCGAGCGACAGGAACATGTCGTCGACGATGCCGTCGTGGGCCGCGTCGCTCGGGATCACCAGGGCGATGTCGGGCCAGCGAGCCACCACGCCGAGACCGCGATGGATCTGGCCGGAGCGCAGATCGAGGTCGGTCATGTCACCACCCACAGCGATCCACCTTCAGGTGATCGGCCCAAGCCGGGAGTCTGGCCGACAGCCGAATTCGGTGAGCCGGGCCTCCGGCACGGCGGCGCCATCACGCTTGGATCTTCCCGGCCTGGCGGGCCGCTTCCTCGGTGATCGCCTCGGCCAGTTCAGCGGCGGTCGACGGCCGATCGGCGGGATCGGCGGCAACCGCCGACTCGATGATGCGCCGTTCGCCGTTGCGCAGCGCATCACCCATGACCGGCCGCTCGTTGAGCAGGAACCGGAGGGCCTCGACCAGCGAGTTCGACGGGAGCGTCGGAAAGATCGAGACGCCGGTCAGCACCCGATGGAGGGTGGCACCGAGCGCCCAGATGTCGCTGGCCCGCGACGCCGGGCGGCCCTGGATGACCTCAGGTGCCAGATATTCGATGGCGCCCATCTGGGCTGCGCCGGTGATGGTCTGACCCGGATTCAGGAGCTGGGTGACGCCGACGTCGGCCAGCTTGGCGCCGTCGTCGCCGAGAACGACGTTGCCGGGACGCACGCTCCGGTGGGGGATGCCCGCCTCGTGCAGCGCATCAGCGCCTCGGCAGGCGTCGGCCAGAGCCCGGAGCACGTCGACCCTGGAGAAGGGCCGGGCCGGGCGGGCCAGCGATCCCGACGGCAGATATTCGCCGGCGAAATAAAGCAGAGTGCCCTGCTGTCCGACGTCGTAGAGGCGGTGCAGGTAGCGAGACGAGACGGCGGCGTAGGTGCGGAGATGGTCGACCAATCGCCCGAATTCGGCGTCGGTTGCCGCCTGATTCATCGTCTTCACGGCCACGACGTCGTCGGAGACGCCGAGCCGCGCCGGTGGGCGGGCCAGCCAGTAGTAGCCCTGCGTTCCCTCTCCGATTTGTTGAACGACGTCGTAGTCGGCGATCTGTTGCATTCGATTGTCCGTCGGCCGTGTGGAGGCCTGCATTCAGCACGGCTCGCCTCAGGACGACTCGTTCCGGCTGGGCCGTTGACGCCTGTGCGCCCGAACCCGAGCGAAGGTCGTGTCCCTCTTCTCGCCTGTCCCTGTTCTCGGTGGCTGACATTCGGAGTGGCGCTGCCGCATCTCCGTGACGTCGCCCCTAGCAAGATACTCGATGGAGCAGACGGTGCCACGTAGCCCCGTAATCGAAGCTGTTGGCAAGAAAAGAACGTTGCTGCTGATACCTTCACGATACGGCTTGTCAACGACAAGTTCGCCATCAAACAAAGAAGGTGAGAGCAGTGGGCGTATTCGACTTCATCAAGGAGGCCGGAGCCAAGATCGGCATCGGCGAGAGCCAGGACGAGAAGGAAGCCAAGGCTTCAGCGGCGTCGTCCGAACGTGCGGCCGAGATGGCCAAGCGTATCAAGGCGCGCAAGGCCGAGGTCGCAAAGCAGGAGCGTCAGGAGAAACTCGACGAGACCCGTCGGGCCCGAGGCCTCGAGACCTACGTGACGAAGCTGGGCTTCGACATCAAGGATCTCGACATCCGCTTCGACGACGGCCTGGCCACCATCGAGGGCAAGGTCGCCGACCAGGAGACCCGGGAGAAGATCATCCTCGCCGTCGGCAACGTGTCCGGCGTCGAGACGGTGCAGGACTCCATCGAGGTGTCCGATGCAGGTGACGAGGCCGAGCTTCACGTCGTCGAGTCCGGCGACACCCTGAGCAAGCTGGCCAAGGAGTACTACGGCGATGCCATGAAGTACCCGGTGATCTTCGAGGCCAACCGGCCGATGCTGAAGGATCCCGACCTGATCTACGTCGGTCAGGTTCTGCGCATCCCGCCGGCTGAGTAGGTCGTCGGCTCGACACGTCGATCGTAGGATCGTCAACGGCGCCGGGTCCGCCCGGCGCCGTTCGCTGTTTTGGGTGCTCGACCGAACTCAACCGGCGAAGGCGTCGATGAGCCGCTGTCCGGCGGCCCGCAGAACCTCGTCACGTTTGGCGAAACAGAAGCGGACCATCGTGCGGCCCGCCGTCGGGTGCTGGTAGAAGACCTGGCTGGGAACGGCGACGACGCCCGCACGTTCTGGCAGGCCGAGGCAGAAGCCGATGCCGTCGGACTCGCCCATCGACGAGATGTCGACGGTGGTGAAGTACGTGCCCTCGGGGGCGAGCACGGTGAACCCGGCATCGATCAACAGCGAACCGAGAAGGTCGCGTTTCGTTCGAAGATCGGCGACGAAGCGGTCGTAGTAGTCGTCGCCCAGGCGGAGCCCCACGGCGATCGCCGGTTGGAACGGGGCGCCGTTGACGAAGGTCAGGAACTGTTTCGCGGTGCGGATCGCGTTGATGAGCTGCGGGGAGGCGACCGCCCAGCCGATCTTCCAACCGGTGAACGAGAACGTCTTGCCCCCCGACGAGATCGTGACCGTCCGCTCGGCCATGCCGGGGAGCGTGGCCAGAGGGAGGTGGGCTCCTTCGAACACGAGGTGCTCGTAGACCTCGTCGGTGACCGCCACCACATCGTGCTCCCGGCACAGCTCGGCGACGAGTTCGAGTTCGCCGGGGGTGAACACCTTGCCCGTCGGATTGTGAGGCGTGTTGAGCAGGATCAGTCGGGTCCGGGCGGAGAAGGCCGCCCGCAGTTCGGCCGGATCGAAGCCGTAGCGGCCGGTCTCGGGGTCGGGCGACAGCAGGACGGGTCGGATCTTCGCCCCGGCCATCGCTATCGACGCCGCATAGGAGTCATACGTGGGGTCGAAGACGATCACCTCGTCGCCGACCTCGCACAACGCCAGCAGGGTGGCGGCGATGGCCTCGGTGGCCCCGGCCGTGACGAGGACCTCCGTGTCGGCGTCGACCGTCATCGACCAGAACCGTTGTTGATGCTCGGCAATGGCATGGCGAAGGTCGGCGGTTCCGGGCCCCGGCGGATACTGATTCTCCCCGCGGCCGATGGCCTCGATGGCCGCCGCGGAGACCTCGGCCGGGCCGTCGGTGTCGGGAAATCCCTGACCGAGATTGATGGCGCCGGTCTTGGCCGCCAGCGCCGACATCTCGGCGAAGATCGTCGTGCCGAAACCCTGGAGGCGGGCATTGAGGTGGGGGAGTCGAGGCATCGTCAGTCAAGGTAGCGGTCGGTGTCGATGTCGTGCCAGCGGCGATGGCCCCGACGGCCTGGGCGAACAGCGTCGGGGGGCCGCGTTTCGGATTGATTTCACCCTCTGAGCATCTCTCACCAAAGACGTACCGCTCCGGCGGAAACGAGGGTACGGTGAAAAGAACCGTACGAAGGGGTCACGGTCACAAACGAGGTGCTATGGCAGCACGTCCGTCGTTGAGCGATCGGTGATCTCGAGACATTAGGGGTCCAAGTGACAGATACAGCTGATCGAGTTGATGACACCACCCTCGATCACGTCGTCATCCGTTTCGCCGGGGATTCCGGCGACGGTATGCAGTTGACCGGTGACCGTTTCACTTCCGTCAGCGCGGCGATCGGTAACGATCTGGCCACGCTGCCGGAGTTCCCGGCCGAGATCCGGGCACCGCAGGGAACGCTCGCCGGCGTGTCGGCCTTCCAGGTCCATATCTCGGACCACGACATCCACACCCCGGGCGACGCGCCCGACGTGTTGGTGGCGATGAACCCGGCGGCGCTTCGGAGCGAGTTGTCCCGGCTTCGTTCCGGTGGAACCGTGATTCTGAACGACGACACCTTCGACGAGCGCAACCTCGAAAAGGCCGGCTACGAGTCCGATCCTCGGTCCGACGGCACACTCGACGGCTACGTCGTCCACCGGGTGAACATGACGAAGCTCACCCTCGACGCAACCGCCGATCTCGAGGTGAAAAAGCGCGACGCCGAACGGTCGAAGAACTTCTTCGCCCTCGGTCTCGTGAGCTGGATGTACACCCGCCCCCTCGAGCCGACGCTCGAGTGGATCGAGGCCAAGTTCGGCAAGCTGCCGATGGTGGCCGGCGCCAACACGGCGGCACTGAAGGCCGGACACGCCTTCGGCGAGACCGCAGAGATGTTCGGATCGCCGTTCAAGGTGGCGGCAGCCCCGCAGAAGCCCGGCGAGTACACCAACATCACCGGCAACGTCGCCACCGCCTGGGGGATGATCGCCGCCGGGCAGTTGGCCAAACTCCCGGTCTTCCTCGGCAGCTATCCCATCACCCCGGCCTCCGACATCCTGCACGAGCTGAGTCGCCACAAGAACTTCGGTGTTCGCACGCTGCAGGCCGAAGACGAGATCGCCGGAGTCGGCGCCGCTCTCGGTGCGTCGTTCGGCGGCAGCCTGGCCTTCACCACCACGTCGGGCCCCGGCGTCGCCCTGAAGGGGGAGACCATCGGCCTGGCGGTGAGCATGGAGCTGCCGCTCGTCATCATCGACGTGCAGCGGGGCGGCCCCTCGACCGGCCTGCCGACGAAGACCGAGGCCAGCGACCTGATGATGGCGCTGTACGGGCGCCACGGCGAGGCTCCGCTTCCGGTGGTGGCGGCATCCACCCCGGCCGACTGCTTCCTGGCCGCCATCGAGGCCTCCCGTCTCGCGGTCAAGTACCGCACCCCGGTCATCCTGTTGACCGACGGCTACCTGGCCAACGGCTCCGAGCCGTGGCTCCTCCCCGATGTGGAGACGCTGCCCGACATCAGCGCCAGCTTCGCCACCGAGGCCAACGGCACCGACGCCGACGGCAACCCGATCTTCCTGCCCTACAAGCGCGACGAAACCACCCTGGCTCGCCCGTGGGCCATTCCCGGCACACCGGGTCTCGAGCACCGTCTCGGCGGCCTCGAAAAACAGGACGGCACCGGCAACGTCAACTACGACCCCGCCAACCACGGTCGCATGACCGAGCTGCGGGAGGCGAAGATCAACGGGATCACCAACGACATCCCGGCGGTCGAGCTCGACGGTCCGGGCGACGCGCCCATCCTGATCGTCGGCTGGGGCTCGACCAGGGGGTCGATCACCTCCGCCATCGAGCGGTTGCGCAACGACGGTGTCCAGGTCGACCACGCCCATCTCATGCACCTCCATCCGTTCCCGGCCAACCTCGGCCAGGTCCTGGCCGGACGGCAGCATGTGTTCGTGCCCGAACTCAATCGGGGACAGCTGGTGAAGGTGCTTCGAGCCGAATACCTCGTCGACGCCAAGCCGATCAACAAAGTCATGGGGGTTCCGTTCACCGGGGCCGAACTCATCGAAGCCATCCGGGAAGGAATCAGCCAATGACCGACGTGCAACTCGACCCCACCAAGCGAGGTTACTGGACGTCGGATCAGGAGGTTCGATGGTGTCCGGGCTGCGGTGACTACGGCATTCTGGCCGCCGTCCAGTTCCTGCACGCCGAACTCGACGTGAAGCGTGAGGACACGGTCTTCGTGTCCGGTATCGGATGCGCCGCCCGGTTCCCCTACTACATGTCGACCTACGGCATGCACACGATCCACGGCCGGTCACCGGCGATCGCCACCGGTTTGGCGGTAAGCCGCCCCGACCTGAACATCTGGGTGGTCGGTGGTGACGGCGACATGCTGTCGATCGGCGGCAACCATCTGATTCACGCCCTGCGCCGCAACGTGAACCTGACTATCCTGCTGTTCAACAACCAGATCTACGGCTTGACCAAGGGCCAGTACTCGCCGACGAGCGAGGTCGGCAAGGTCACCAAGTCGACGCCGATGGGCTCCATCGATCGTCCATTCAACCCGATCAGCCTGGCCCTGGGTGCCGGAGCGACGTTCGTGGCCCGCACCCACGACCTCGATCGCAAGCACATGACCGAGGTCTTCCGCCGGGCCCACGAGCACAAGGGCGCCTCGCTTGTCGAGATCTACCAGAACTGCAACGTGTTCAACGATGGCGCCTACGACTCGATCACCAAGCGCGACGTGCGCGACGAGATGATGATCGACCTGGTCCACGGCGAGCCCGTGCTGTTCGGGGCCGAGCGCCAGCGCGGCGTCGTGATGCGCGACGGTCGGGCCGAGATCGTCGAGATCGCCGATGTCGACGAGTCCGAACTGCTCGTGCACGACCAGGCCGACGCCCAGTCGGTGGCGTCGATGGCGCTCTCGATGCTTGCGTCCGACAATTACACCCCGACACCGTTCGGCATCTTCCGGTCGGTCGACGCTCCGGAGTATTCGGAGGCCGTCAACCAGCAGATCCTGCTGGCCAATGATCGGCAGGGCCCCGGAGATCTGAAGGATCTGCTCCGCTCCGGAGCCACCTGGACGGTCAGCTAGCACTCGATTCCTTCGCCGTCGTTCCCCGCCTTTGTCGGCATGGCGGCACCGCCGCGGTCGACTCCGGGCCCCATGTCACACTTCGGTTTCGGGCCGGGGAATCAGGCTGCGGATTGTTAGCCTGCTCACGTGACTAGGTTTCCTTCCACCCAGGCCGTGCGCCGCACATGGCCGGCCCTCATTCTCGGTTTGTCGCTGATCGTCTCGGCCTGCGGGGTGTCCCGCTCGGCCCCCACCGACGCTGCGTTCGACGGTGACCAGGCCGCCACCGACGAGACGGTTTCAGGCGACGACACGACCGAGGCGACGACGTCGACCACGGCCAATGTCGAGCCGGTCCCGACCCCCTCGACGGCACCGGCCGACGAGGTGGCGATCACCGCCGACCTCGGTGGGGGAGAGGTCTGGGAGTTGACGCACGGCGAACTCAACGATGTGGTCATCCCGACCTGGGAGAACCAGGAGTTCGTGACCCTCGCATTCGGTGGCTCGGTTCCGCCCGGTTTCTATCCCGGCGTCACCTACGAGCACCTCGTTGGTGAGGTACTGGCCCGTGAACTGGCCGAACTGGATCGAAGTGTCACTGACACCGACACCGAGGCCGCCCGGGAGAGCCTGGCCGGCCTGATGCAGAGCTGGTTCGCCGGCGCGTCCGATCCGGTGGCCGAGGCCGATCGTCTCTACGACGAGGTTCCGTATCTGCCGTTCGTGGTCAACCAGCAGGCCAAGCAGACCGCTCTGGGCGAGGCCCTGCTCGAGAGCGGTGAACTCACCGTCGAGGCCCCGTGCGTGCGCCATATCCTGCTCGACGACGAGGCGGCCGCCCAGGAAGTGTTCGATCTGTTGAACAACGGCGGCGACTTCGCCGAACTGGCCGTCGAACGCTCGACGGGGCCGACCGGCCCGTCCGGTGGGGATCTCGGCTGCGTGCCCAGCTCCAACTATGTGCCGGAATTCGCCGCCGCCGTGGATGGCGCCACGTTGGGCGAGTACGTCGGACCGATCGAGACCCAGTTCGGCTGGCATGTGCTCGTCGTCGATCGTTTCGAGGAGAGCGAGCTGAACCCCGGCGACGCCATCGGGCAGCGCGTACGCACCCGGTTGGAAGGGGCGACGATCGACGTCGATCCCCGGCTCGGCGCCTGGGACCCGGTGAATCTGACGATCAACCCGGTGGCCGACGAATAGACCGCCGGCAGTCCACGTCGACGTCGCCCGCTCCCGATGACCCCTCACGGTGACCGTCCGACGATAACGATCTGCGGCCTCGGACCCGGGGCCCCGGATCTGCTCACCCAACGAACGTCGGCTATTCTCGCCGGCCCGGAGCCGCTGTTTCTGCGGACGAGCCGCCATCCCGGCGCCGAACGGTTCGCGGTCGACGCCATCTCCTTCGATCCCATCTACGACTCGGCCGACTCGTTCGCCGAGGTGTACCGAACGATCAGCGAGGCACTCGTCGAGGCCGCCGTTGCGAACGGCCGGGTCATCTATTGCGTGCCCGGTTCACCGCTGGTGCTCGAGCGGTCGGTGGCGCAACTCCGAGCCCGTCACGACGTTGCGATCGAGCTGGTTCCGGCCATCTCGTTCCTTGACGAGACGTGGGCCCGACTGGCCGTCGATCCTGTTGAGGAGGGGGTCCGTCTGATCGACGGGCATCGGTTCGCCGTCGAGGCGGCCGGAGACCGGGGTCCGCTGCTGGTGGCCCACGCCCATGCCCGTTGGGTGCTCTCCGACATCAAGCTGGCGTTGCTCGAACACGATGTGGGCGGCGATGAATCGGTGATCGTCCTGCAGCGGCTCGGGACCGACGAGGAGGCGGTGTTCGAGGTGCCGATCGAGGATCTCGACCGGCGGGTCGACGCCGACCACCTGACATCGCTCTACCTGCCCACGGTCGGGGCACCCATCGGCCGGGCTCTGATCGGCTCGGTCGAGCTGATGCGTCGGCTGCGGACCGAGTGCCCATGGGACGCCGAACAGGATCACGCCACACTGCGCAAATACCTTTTGGAGGAAACCTACGAGGTCCTCGATGTGCTCGACCGTGTTGCCGAGCTGGGGGCCGAGCTGACGGCCGACCGACCGGATGCCGCCGCCTCGGCGGCTGCGCTGTCACCGGTCGATCCGGCGGCCGACGGGGACATCGACGAGGCGCTTATCGACGCGTTCGAGCAACTCGAAGGGGAGCTCGGCGACCTGTGGCTGCAGATTCTGTTCCACAGCCGCCTGGCCTCCGAGGCAGGCCACTTCGACGTGGCCGATGTCGCCGCAACGCTGACGGCGAAGATGATCAGCCGTCATCCGCACGTGTTCGGGACCGACGACCCCGATCTCTCCACCAGGGCCTCCGACCGAACCGCCACCGCCGCCGGGGTTGAAGCGCAGTGGAACCGGATCAAAGCGTCCGAGGGTCGGCGGTCGTCGGTTCTCGACGGTGTGCCTCGGGCCATGCCGTCACTGGCGAGGGCGGCGAAGATCGTCAAACGGGTGGCGGGGGCGCACGGTCCTCCCGACCGGGGCCCGTGGGCCGAGCGATTGGGTCTCGCAGACGACGCCGACGCCGACGCCGCATCCGAATCGGACTCCGAATCCGACACTGACACTGACGCCGACGCTGGTGCCGCGACCGGCCAGGGCGACCCGCTCGATCCGGTGATCGACGATGAGGCGGATCTTGGCCGCGTCCTGCTGGCCGTGGTCGAAGCCGCCCGGGTTTCCGGTCTCGACGCCGAACAGGCCCTTCGGGCGGCCACCAACGCCCTGGAGGAGTCGGTCCGATCCCATGAGCGGCTGCTCGGTGCTTCAGTCGGGGCCACCGGCACGCCCCGCCTCTCCTGGGTGGTCGGCTGAACCTAGGAAAGCAGCTGGGCGAGGATGAAGATCACGATCGCGCCGGCGACGAGAGTGGCCACATAGGCCAGCGCGAACGCTTTGACATTGCTGCTCGTGTCGTCACCGGTGATCGCCCTCCGGGCCCGTTCGGCATTCGGCACACCGAACGGCGAACGATCGGGGGAACCGGAACGGGTCGTAAGCGGTACTCCGGTTGCGTCGCCGAATCGATTGCTCCCGGCCGTCGCCTCGCTTTGTCCGGGGGTGAGCGCCGACGGTCGGCCGGTGCCGGTGGAGCTGATCGGGGATCCGGCGTCGGCACTGGGGGTCGCTTGCTCGGAACCGGCTCCGAGGCCGGTGGGATGTGGGCGCGGGCTGGGCGCCGGGTCGAACCGGTTCCGCCGTGCGGCCAGCAGGTGTTGATCGGACTGCCACGGACGGACCGTGAGACTCTGGAACATCTCCTGGACGTCGGCGGCCGATACCGGTCGCAGGTTCGGGTTCTTCTGGAGTAGCGATTCGATCAGCTTGGCAAGGTCCTCCGAAACCCCTCGACTCCGAAGGTCCGGCGGTTCTTCGCTCATCACGCGGGAGATGATCGGATGGATTGATTTGTCGCCCTTGTCGACGAACGGCACCGAACGCATGACGGCGGCCAGGAGGCAGACGCCGACGCCGTAGAGGTCACTTGCGGCGGTGGCCTGGGTGCCCCCCAGCACCTCGGGGGCGGCGTAGGCGACGCTGGCCGTGATTGCGGCCGACGTGGTGTTCATGCCGTCCTGGAGGCGGGCGATGCCGAAGTCGCCGAGGACAGCGTCGCCCGATGACCGCATCAGGATGTTCTCCGGTTTCAGGTCGCGGTGCAGAACGCCCGACGAGTGCGCTCGGGCCAGCGCATCGGCCAGCTGATAGCCGATTCGAATCAGCTCGTCGTCGGTGACCGGCGACTGCTTCAGGCGCTGCCACAACGTACCTCCGTCGATGTATTCGAGCACCAGGTAGGGGCGGCCGTCGTCGAGTGAACCGGCGGTGAAGACGTCGACGATGTTCGGATGGCCGGACAGCCGACCGAGCGCCTTGCATTCGCGGTCGAAACGAAGCCGGATGATGTCGTCCTGAATCGGTGCGTGCCCGACTTTGACCGCGACCTCCCGGTCGACGTTCGTCTGGCGCGCCAACCACACGTCACCGAAGCCGCCGCCGCCGATCCGTTTGATCGGCTCGAAGCCATCTAGAGCGAACGTCTTGGCCATGAGAGCTTGCGGTGGAGTCCTTCCGTGGATCGTGGTCGAGTCGTATCGATGCGGATGGTCGAACGAAGCCCTCGACCATCTCTGCCGAACTCCAAAGCCGGGAAGTGCTGGTGATCTCCGCCGCGGGGAGAATGGCTCGCTGTGGGACGCCTCTGCAGGTTGTTCGGGAGAGGTCGCCTTGTGTGGATGCCTCCGGCGATCCTATGCCTCTCCGCAAGGTCGCAGGACGCGAATTCTGTAGCCGAGCATAGTGCCTGGAGCCCCTCCAACAGCAGATCGACGTCAAAGATGCGGTCCGTCACGATCTTCGGATCGCAGGCACCTGGCGGCCGGACCGAAGTGATACTGCCATCCGGCGAGGCGAGCTGCTAGCATCTCACTGCGGGCGGTAGGAGGAACGCAAAGCGTGAGTGTTATTCATGATGTCCTGGCTCGGGAAGTTCTCGACTCCAGAGGAAACCCCACCGTCGAAGTCGAGGTGCTGCTGGAATCGGGCGCCGTTGGTCGAGCCCTTGTCCCGTCCGGCGCCTCCACGGGTCAATTCGAAGCCGTCGAACTGCGTGACGGCGGCGATCGCTATCTCGGGAAGGGTGTCGCCAAGGCCGTCGAGAACGTCAACACCGTGATGAGCGACGCGCTGGCCGGCATGGACGCCTACGCCCAGCGCGAGATCGATCAACTGCTCGTCGATCTCGACGGCACACCCAACAAGCAGAAGCTCGGAGCCAACGCGATCCTCGGGGTCAGCCTGGCCGCGGCCCGTGCCGCCGCCGACGACCTCGCACTGCCGCTGTATCGCTATGTCGGCGGCGTGAACGCCCACGTCCTGCCGGTGCCGATGATGAACGTCCTCAACGGCGGAGAGCACGCCGACAACAACGTCGACTTCCAGGAATTCATGATCATGCCCGTCGGCGCAGCCTCGTTTTCGGAGGGCCTGCGGTGGGGCGTCGAAACCTACCATTCGCTGAAGAAAGTGCTGGGGGAGCGGGGGTTGTCCACCGCAATCGGCGATGAGGGCGGGTTCGCCCCCAACCTCGAGTCGAACGAAGCCGCGCTGACGCTGCTGATCGAGGCCATCGAACGGGCCGGCCGCACTCCGGGCGACGAGATCGCACTCACCATGGATGTCGCATCCACCGAGTTCTTCTCCGACGGCAAGTACCGGTTTGCCGGGGAGGGGCGGGAGCTGACGCCCGCGGCCATGGTCGAGGAGCTGGCCGGGCTGGCCGAGCGGTACCCGATCGTGTCGATCGAGGACGGCATGGCCGAAGAGGACTGGGACGGTTGGAAAGAGCTCACCGACGCGATCGGCGATCGTTGCCAACTGGTCGGAGATGATCTCTTCGTCACCAACACCGAACGACTTTCACGCGGCATCGAGGCCGGTGTGGCCAACTCCATCCTGGTGAAGGTCAACCAGATCGGGTCGCTGAGCGAGACCCTGGAGGCCGTCCGTCTGGCCACCGGTCACAGTTACAGCTCGGTGATGTCCCATCGTTCGGGAGAGACCGAGGACACCACGATCAGTGATCTGGCGGTGGCCACCAACTGCGGCCAGATCAAGACCGGCGCGCCGGCCCGAAGCGACCGGGTGGCGAAGTACAACCAGCTTCTCCGTATCGAGCACGATCTGGGTGCTGCCGCCCGCTACGCCGGCCGCTTCACCGTCGGATCGGGATCCCGCCGATGACCCGATCCAGCCGATCCCGCCGTTCCGGCGCACGTTCCGGGGCCCGCACCCGGTCCCGAGGTCGACGATCCGCCGTGACCCGGAAACGTTCGTCGGTCGACCGCACCCGTGAGATGGCCCCGGTGGCGCTCGCCAGTTGTCTGGCGGCGGCCGTGCTCGTCGGTCTGGCGATCGTGCCCGTTCGGACCTGGTTGGCGCAGCAGCGCAAGATGGACGAGGCCCGTGCCCAGTTGGCGCAGATCGACGCCGAGGTCGCCGATCTCGAAGGCCGGCTGGCCCGTTTGCAGACCGACGACGAGATCGAGCGCCGGGCCCGTCAGGATTTCGACTTGGTGTTCCCGGGCGAGGAGAGCTACCGCATCCTGCCCGAACCGAGCACCCAGCAGCCCTGAGCGTCGTTCGGAAAGTTGCCGGCGGCCGAGGCTGTGCCCCGACCGCCGACACACCGCCCGGGAGGGAAGTCGGGCGGCGACCATGAGGTGTTCTCGATCGGCTCCTGTTCGGCGAGGGCCGTTGCTCGAAGATACCGCGTACTGAAGAATCGGTGAGCGTCGACGTTCGGTCGACTCGACACCGGTGATCCGCGAGGGATCACTGCCAATGATGGCTTGTGAACCACCCTTCGCACAAGACCCGCTCAGCCAACCTGTTCCGATTACGGCGGTCGCGATGGTTTTGTGCAAGAATCCCGTGGGAACATTATCCGAAAGGGGACTCCGTGGAGATCACTGTCGAGATCAACGGCACCAATCACACTCATGATGTCGAACCTCGAACCCTGCTGGTTCACTTCATCCGCGACGTCGCAGGTCTGACCGGCACGAATGTCGGCTGTGACACCTCGTCGTGCGGCGCCTGCACCATTCACGTGAACGGCGAGGCGGTGAAATCCTGCACCATGCTGGCCGTCCAGGCCGACGGTGAGCAGATCACCACGATCGAGGGTCTGGCCGGCGGTGACGAACTGCATCCGATGCAGCAGGCCTTCATGAACTGCCATGCACTGCAATGCGGCTACTGCACACCGGGGATGGTGATGGCGTCGGTGTCCCTTCTCGACGAGAACCCGCAACCGACCGAGGCCGAGGTCAGGGAGGGGCTGGAAGGCAACCTCTGCCGCTGTACCGGCTACCACAACATCGTCAAGGCGGTTCTGAGCGCGGCCGGAGGCAACCAATGAGCAGGTCGCGCAAGCTCCTTGCCCCCACCGGAGGTGTGAAATGATCCCCGTTGCATTCGACTACGTCCGAGCTTCTTCGGCTGATGAGGCGCTGGGCGCACTGAGCGAGCACGGCGACGAGGCCAAGCTGATGGCGGGCGGCCACTCGTTGCTGCCGATGATGAAGCTCCGTCTGGCCTACCCGTCGGTCATCGTCGACATCGGTCGGCTGAGCGATCTGTCGTACATCAACGACGCCGGCGATCACCTCGCCATCGGGGCCCTGACCCGCCACCGCGACATCGAGATCAGCGACCTCGTCGCCGAGCACGCGCCACTGCTGGCGCACGCCACCAGCCACGTCGGCGATCCCCAGGTCCGTCATCGGGGCACGATCGGTGGTTCGCTGGCCCACGCCGACGCCGCCGCCGACCATCCGTCCGCCCTGCTGGCTCTCGACGGATCCGTGGTGGCCCGAAAGGCCGATGGGTCCGAACGGGTCATTGCCGCGGGGGACCTGTTCGCCGGATTCCTCGAGTCGAGCCTGGACCCGACCGAGATGATCACGGAGGTCCGGATCCCCAAGCACACGGGGCTCGGCTGGAACTTCCAGAAGTTCAATCGGCGAGCCCAGGACTGGGCCATCGTCGGGGTTTCGGCCCAAAGCACGGGCGACGGCGCCCGGGTGGCTCTCGTCAACATGCATCCGACACCGGTTCGGGCGACCGCGGTCGAGGAGGCACTGGCCGGTGGGGCCGGAGCGGTCGATGCTGCGGCGGCGGCCGCTGAGGGCATGGAACCGTCGAGCGATCTGAACGCCACCGTCGACTACCGCAAACATCTGGCCCGGGTCCTGACCCGCCGCGCCCTCGAAGGGGCCGGCATCACCTGAGCGCCCGGCGAAGGGCGCTTCCATGAGCCGGCGGGGCTCAGTCGTCCGCCGAACCGGCCTCGTTGGCCGGCGGCCGAACCACGTCGATAAGGTTGAAACATGAAAGAGATCCTTGGCGACCTCGAACGCTGGCGGAAGCAGGGCAAGCGGGTTGCACTGGCCCGTGTTGTCGACATCGAAGGTTCCGGACCTCGCCTACCGGGCGCGGCAATGGCCGTGAACGAGGACGGCGAGGTCGCGGGATCAGTGTCGGGTGGCTGTGTCGAGGGAGCGGTGGTCACCGAATCACTCCAGTGTCTCGAGGAAAACTCCCGGCGTATCGTGACGTTCGGGTACTCCGACGACGAGGCGTTCGCCGTCGGTCTGACCTGCGGTGGAACAATTCACCTCTATCTCGAACCCCTCGACTGGTAGCGTTTCGTGTCCGACTCCCTGTTCTCCCTCCTGCGGGCCGCCATCGCGGCCGAACAGCCGGTGGTTTTGGTCACGATCGTGGCCGTCCACGAATCGGCCGAAGGTGACGACGTCCCCCTGGTGGGGGCCAAGATCCTCCTGCAGCCGGGCTCCGATCCGGTCGGCTCGCTCGGCAACGACGATCTCGACCGGGTTGTGATCCGTGACGCCCGCGGGGAGCTGGCGGCCGGAACAACCGGTATCCGCCATTACGGGCCGCAGGGCGAGGCCCGCCAGGACGAGGTCTCGGTCTTCATCGAGTCGTTCGCCCCGCCGCCCCGCATGCTGATCTTCGGCGCGGTCGACTTCACTGCGGCCCTCACCAGGGTGGCCAAGATCCTCGGCTATCGGGTCACGGTGTGCGACGCCCGCCCCGTCTTCGCCACCAAACAGCGGTTCCCGTACGCCGATGAGGTTGTCGTGAACTGGCCCCACCGTCTCTTGGAGGAGGTCGGGTCGGAGCTCGGGCCCCGCGACGCCATCTGCGTACTGACCCATGACCCGAAGTTCGACGTCCCGGCCGTCATTGCCGCGCTTACCACGAACACCGGCTACATCGGGGCGATGGGATCGCGTCGGACCACCACCGATCGAAACGAACGGCTGATGGCCGAAGGCG
>JAOUGG010000361.1 GCA_029857855.1 Acidimicrobiia bacterium
TCCCTCCGGCGGACTGGCGACCGTACTTGTTCAGACGTGGGCTGCTACCCGCCTGATACGGATTCTTGTTGGACGGCGCCGATGATCCGATCGCCACCTCCGGGCTGTCGGTCGACCATTGCGAATCGGTGGCATCGGTGTTACGGGAGCGATGATCGGCATGATCAGGGCGGGCCCGTCGAGGTGCGATCCTCGCTTCGAGGATCGAACGTCGCCCCGGCCCTCCTAACATGGAGTCATGCAGCCTGGTCCCCGCTCTTTCGAAGCCGCCATCTTCGACATGGACGGTCTTCTGCTGGAATCGGAGTCGTTGTGGCGAAAGGCCGAGAGCGAGGCGGTGGCACGGCTCGGGTTGCCGCTCACCGAAGCCGACTTCGTCGAACACACCGGCGTACGAATGCGCGACGTGGCCCGTATCTGGTTCGACCGCCATCCCTGGGAGGGTCCCAGCCCCGACGAGGTGGCCGATCAGGTGATCGACCGTGTCGTCGAACTGGTGGCGGAGTCCGAACCGCTGGCCGGTGTCATCGAAACGCTGGAGCTGTGCGTCGCCCGAGGGCTCCGCCTGGCGCTGTGCTCGTCGTCGGACCGAAGGCTCATCGACGCCGTGCTGACCACCCTCGACCTGGAACCGTATTTCGAGGTGAGCCACTCCGCCGAGCACGACGAGTTCGGCAAACCCCACCCCCAGCCATACATCAGCACGGCGGCCAAACTGGGAATCACGCCCCGGCGGTGCCTCGCTTTCGAAGACTCGGTGACGGGCTGCCTTGCGGCCAAGAGCGCCGGCATGACCGTGATCGCCGTCCCCGAACCCGACGCCCGCGGCCTTCCGGGATTCGGGGTCGCCGATCTGGTCATGAGCTCGCTCAGTCGGTTCGACGGGGAGACCCTCGACCATGTGATGTCGGGGGTGCCGGCACCGAACATGGCGCGGCCCCGATTCCACCTCGCCTTCCCGGTCGACGATCTCGCCGCGGCCCGCCGCTTCTACACCGGTGTCCTGGGCTGCCGGGAGGGGCGGTCAGCCGATACCTGGGTCGACTTCGATCTCTGGGGCCACCAGGTCGTGGCTCACCTGAGCAACGAGATGCGTCGACCGTCCACCAATGCGGTCGACGGCCACGACGTCCCCGCCGACCACTTCGGCGTGCTCCTGCATCGTGCGGAGTGGATCGACGTGGTCGAGCGTCTCCAGCGCGCCGACACCCGATTCCTCATCGAACCGACAGTTCGTTTCGCCGGTTTGGGGGGCGAACAGCACACTTGTTTCGTGCTCGATCCCGCCGGCAACGCGCTCGAGTTCAAGGCCTTCCGCGACGATCGCCAGGTTTTCGCGTCGAACGGCGATCACGCCTGACGGCGGACTGCCGGGTGCCTGACCGCTACCCTTCGACGGCGACCACGCGTACGGCATCGACCAGGTTGCCGTACGGTCCGGGTTCGGTCGACCAGAGGGTGAACCGGACCGAGGTCACCCCGTTCGGGACCCGCCACCGTCCGCTGTGGGACACCCACTGCGTGGTCGCCTGCACGGTGTCGACGACTTCCATCGACGATGGCACTCCGATACCAACTTCGATCTGCTCCGTGCCGCTGCGGGCCCGGTGAAGGAACTCCCACTCCACAGTCGTGCCCGGCTGGACCGTCAGGCTGCGATACAGTCCACCCTGGGAGCTCGAATTGAGCTCGGCGTACTGCCCGCCGTCGACCGAGGCGATGCCCTCGAAACCCGATCGCATCAGCTGGATGTCACCGTTGGTCGACCGCCAGCGACCGACCTCACCGTTGTTCAGCCAGACCATGTCCTGCCGGATCGACGGGCTTTCGAATCCGCCGGCCGAGGAGCCGACGAGGACGACTGTGGTGGTGGTTCGCTGCGTTGTGGTGCTTTGCCGGGTCGTTGTGGTCCTCTGGGTGGTCGTGCTTCGCTGGGTCGTGGTCCGACCGGTGGTGGCCGTCCGATCGGTGGTGGTGATCGGCTCGGTCGACCCGGTGGCTTCAGCTGTCGTCGATTGGCGGGCGCTGGATGCGCTCGCCGTGCCGGCTGCCGACGATGCGGCGGTCGAGGTTGCCGTGGAGGCAGCCGCACCGGCACCGGCCGTCGTCGCCGTTGCGCCGGACGATCCAGTGGCGGTGGAGGGGCCTGCTGCCGCTCCCCGGTCGACCGTGGTCGACGAGGACGGTGGCGCCGTTATCTGCAGGGGGGCGGCGTCTCGGCCAGACGAGGCGCCGGGCAGTCCCGCAGCCCCCGTTTCCTCTGCTCCGGCCCCGCGCCCGGTTGCGTCTCCGGAAGCCTCGGATGCCACCTCGCCGGCCTGCACGCTGG
Organism: Acidimicrobiia bacterium; assembly: GCA_029857855.1. Taxonomy (GTDB): domain Bacteria; phylum Actinomycetota; class Acidimicrobiia; order Acidimicrobiales; family SZUA-35; genus JAHELU01. The sequence continues at coordinate 2,330 of JAOUGG010000361.1, forward strand.
GGCTGTCCGGCGAGTCATCGAGGTCGGGGGCGCTCATCGCTCCCGAGTCGCGGCCGCTCGTGTCGACGGTCGAGTTTCGTCGGGCGGCCAGCGCCACCGATGCCGCGACGGCCACGGCGAGCACGATCATCAGCGGCTTCCGCCAACGGAACGCCGTGGCGAGGGCGACCAGTGAGGTGTCCCGGTCGGCCGGAACGGCTGCGGGCTCACCACCAGGGGCGAACGGCAACTCCTCCCCCGGTTGAGTTCGATCGGAGGAGGTGAGATCGACGGGAACGATGGCAGGCTCAAGCACCGACCGGCGGGGTGTTGTTTCGGCGTGAAGGCGATTGACGGACTCGACGTCCGCATCGGAGGGATTGCGCACCGTTGATCTCTCTGTGTGATCAACCGGGGACGTGTCACCGCCTTCTGACCAGTTCCGCCGGTACATCGTCTAAAACGGGAATCCTCGGGCGGATCCCTGCCCGACAGTGTAGATGGACAGATATTGATCGATGTTGCATCACCGCGATGTCGCATCATCGTGACGGCCGCCGGCGCGGGCTCGATCGACGCGGGCGGGTGACCCGGGCCGAGAACCCAGGTCACCCGTTGTCATAACTGCGGCATTCGGTCAGTTGCTCGACGACTCCGCCGGCTCCAGCCCTGCCGGGGCGCCCGGCCGGGCCGATTCCCGAGCGACGACGTCCAGGATGTTTATTCCGGTCGCCGTCTCGATCTGCTCGGCGATCGAAATGACAGCCGCCGGCATCTGCCGTGCGACACTCCCGATACCGCCGTCGCCGGTGCCGTTGTCGATCACGGTCACCTTGTCGATGTCGATGCCGTTCACCGTTTCGGTGATCAGCTCGACGATCTCGGGCAGCATCTTGAGCATCAGGATGTCGCGGGCTTCCGGCCCGGCCGCCGCGTACTCCTCCTGGAGCCGCTTGTAGACCTCGACCTCGGCCTTGCCGTCTTCGATGATGCGGGCCGCTCGGCCCTGGGCCTCCATCTGCATGGCCTGAAGCTGGGCTCGGGCCGGCTCGAGTACGTCGGCGGCGAGCCGACGCTTCTGCAGTTCGATGCGTTGCTCCTCGAGATGCTGCTGGGCTTCGACACGGGCCACATCGGCGGCCACCTCGGCACGCTCCTCCGACGAATGGGCCTCGGCTTCGAGTTCTGCCCGGCGGACACGAAGTTTGTTCTCCTCCTCGGCGATGACCAGGTCGGCCTGTACCCGCGCCAGCTCTGCCCGCTGGCGACCGGAGGCCTCGGCCTCCTCCGCCTCGGCCGCCTGGTCGGCCTCGGTCTCCCTGGCCTCCCGCAGCACATTGGCCGTCCGGCGACGACCGACGGCTTCGAGGTAGCCCACCTGGTCGGTCACGTTCTGGATCTTGAGCACATCGAGTTCGAGTCCGAGGGTGCGAATGTCGTCGTCGGCCTCGTCGATCAGGGTCTGGGCGAACTTGAGACGGTCCTCGTTGACCTCCTCCGGCGTCAACGTGGCCAGCACGCCGCGCAGGTTGGCCTCCAGGTTCTCCTTGGCGATCTGCTGGATGTACTCCGCCGAGCGCCCGAGGAACCGTTCGACCGAGTTCTCGAGGATGCCCTCACGACTCGACACTTTGATGTTGGCGACACCCTGCACATCGAGCGGAATGGCACCTTTGGAGTAGGCGTTGCTGACCGAGACCTCGATCGGGATCGTGTTGAGATCCATGAAATCGACCTTCTCGATCAGCGGGATCCTCAAGAGACGACCGCCCTTGATGACCCGGTAGCCGACCGACCGACCGTCGGGGAGGTTGCGGGTGCGCCCGGACACGACCGCCACCTTGTTCGGGGGACAGATGACGATCAGACTCCGGACCGTGAAAGCCACGGCCATGATGATGGCAACGGCGAAGACGGCGATGATTGCTAGGTATTCCATGTTGCTCCTCCTTCAAGAGAGAACGTGGCAGATGCGTGACTGCGAGGCGAGGACAGCCCCGCCGGCGGGGTTGGATC
>JAOUGG010000362.1 GCA_029857855.1 Acidimicrobiia bacterium
GCTGATTTCCTGACCGGTGTCACGCTTGCCCGAAAGCCGCGGGAGCGGTACACAAAAGGCATGCGTGATGTGAGGACGTGGATCGACGAGGCCCGGCGGGAGGCGGCCGAGGCCGTCGCCCGACCCGGCGATTGGCTGACCGCGGATGAGCGACTCGACGTCTGGCGGGAGGCGAGGCGGGCCGACCATGATCCGATCGATCGCGCCCGACGGGCCGCTATAAGCCCAGCAGCGCTGGCCGACCGGCACCCGGCCTCTGATCACCTGCCGGCCGCCGCCGTCGACGTCGTGCACCGGGTGGCGACCGATCCCGGACGACTCTCCCGGGCCTGGGCCGACGAGCGGATCGTCGAACTCGGTGTCGAAACCTACACCGAGCTGGTCGGCCTGACGGCCATCGTCCGTTGCCTCGACACGTTCGCCGAGGCTCTCGGCGTCGAACGCCTGGAGCCGCCGTCTGCGGCCGATGGCGAACCCGTCCGCCGTCGCCCCGACGATGTGGGTGACGTCGGTGCCTGGGTGCCCCAGTCGGTCGACAAGACGCTGGCCAACGTCAGCAGGGCGTTGTCGTTCGTGCCCGAGACCAACGAGGTGTGGCGAGGGCTCGTCAACTCGCACTACTCGCGCGGCCACGAGTTCCTGGAGTTGACCTGGGATCGGGGACTGACCCGGGTTCAGGTCGAGGCGGTGGCGGCCCGGACCACGGCGGAACTCGACTGCTTCTATTGAACGACCTCACACGTGGTGCTGCTCCGTGAGAGCAGTCGGGTACTCGGGCAGGAGATCGATGTCGACGCGGTGGTCGACGGCCGACGAACGGCGGCCGATGGCGACTACGGGTTTCCCGCCGCAGCCGAACTGCTGGCGTTCGCGTCGGCCGCCAACCGAGCGGCCAATCCGGCGATGGCCGCGGGTGACGACGGGCCCGCCGAGGTCGAGGCGGCGTCGACCCTGGCCGAGGCCCGGGAGGAGCTGGTCGCCGCAGTCGGATCGGACGGCCTGCTCGAGGCGGCGGCAACCGTGGCCGCCTTCAACGGGCTGGTACGGGTCGCGGACGGGACCGGGATCGAACTGGACGACGCCATGATCGTGGCCTCGTCGGACATCCGATCCGATCTCGACCTCGACACCATGGCCGGCGCCGCCAATACCCGTCGCCTCGACTCCATCCCGATGGCCGGCGCGGCGCCGTCGGGTTTGGCGGACGGTCGCGTGCGCTCACTGTTCGCTGACGCTGACGCTGACGCTGACGCTGACGCTGACGCTGACGCTGACGCCGAGGCCGAGGTCGAGGTCGACGCCGACGCCGAGTGAGTCAGCCCAGGGCGAGGAGGATGTCGGCGAGGTCGCGCGGGTGACTGAACGGGATCATGTGGGTGGCGGCGATCTCGTGGTAGGCCCAGCCGTCCGATGATCGGGCCCGACCCGCTGCCCGGTGGAAGGCGGAGTCGGGGGCCTCGCCGGGATCGGCCGTCGCCTTGATGTAGGTCAGCGAGAACGGCCAGTCCTCCAACGGTTTCGACAGTCGAACCGGCTGGGTCACGGTTCCCAGCGGTTGTTCGACCCGGCGGGCGTCGGACCAGGCCGTCAGCTCCGGGGTGTCCAGCTCCCGGGGAATGGCGGCCATCAACCAGTCGTTGACCGGGCTGCCGTCGGGGGCGACCCACACCGGACTCGGGTCGGAGCCGGGGACGAACAGCTCCATGGCCGATTGGCCGTCGTCGGGCACGAAGGCATCGAGGTAGACGAGGTGGCGCACCCGGTCGCCGATGTGGTCGAGTGCCCCGGTCACCACCATCCCGCCGTAGGAGAAGCCGACGAGCACGATGTCGCGCACGTCCTCGTAGACGATGGCGTTCACCAGATCGCGCACGTGGAGATCGAGGTCGATCATCGGATGGGCCAGGTGCGACCGCTCGCCGATGCCGGTCAGTGATGGGGTATGGACCTCATGGCCCGCCTGCCAGAGCAGCGGCCGGACGAACTTGAACCCGTAGGATCCCCCCCAGGCTCCGTGACACAGTACATAGGTGCTCATTGGTGATCAGCGTAGATGGTGGGTGGTGCCATCGCTTGCGAGCGCGGGTTCTGTGATCGGCTGTCGGAGGTCCTACGTAGCATGAGGGGATGGTCTACCTCCGAAAGGCCCGATTGTCCGTGGCCGGCGGCGAGCCGGAACCGGGGGAGTACACCGACGACGATCCCTTCGCCGGTGTGAAGTCGCTGTTCCCCGATCTGCACAACCGGTCACATGGCGAGTCCCCATTGCTCATGGCGTTCCCGGCGCCGCGATCTACGAACTCGACGAGTCCGGTGCCGTGTCGGTCGATTTCGACGACGTCGAGTTGGTCGCCCTGTGGCGCGGATTCCTCGACGCACCCGAGCGGATGACTGATGCTGATGCGGACGGCTTGGGAAGGGGATGCGGGTGGGGCGATACATCGATGCCGCTACGCTGGGGAACCGCCGTTCTGGACGGCCTCGGGGCATCGGCCCCCGTCGAATCAGAGCAAGCGTGCAACAACAAGCAGCCCCGGTCAACCGATCGGGCTGTTGAACAGGTGGTGGAGCAACCGAGTTCCGCTGCTCACCCTGCTCCCGAAGGTTTCGGGAGCCCCGGCACATCCGGGTCCACAGGGAGGTAAAGCCCGCCTATGAGGGCATACGAGTTAATGGTCATTTTCAAAGCCGACACTGAAGAGTCGGATGTCCAGACCTTCATCAACCGGATCGAGACCATGGCCAAAGAGGCCGGGGGAACGCTCGAGAAGTCCGAGAAGTGGGGCGTTCGCGAGTTCGCCTACGAGATCAACAAGGCCCGCGAAGGGTTCTATGTCGTCTTGGAGTTCATGGCTCCCAACGCGCTGACCGAGGCTGATCGTGTCCTGCGCCTCGCGGATGACGTCATCCGCCACAAGTTCATCCGCCTGCCGCTCGACGAGGCTCATCGTCGGGGCCTGGCCGGCGTGACCGCCTAAAAGGGAGACGAACTCCATGGCTATCGACAACACAGTGACCATCACAGGCAACGCCACCCGGGAACCGGAGCTCCGCTTCACCCCTTCCGGTCAGGCCGTGGCCAACTTCGGGGTGGCGGTGAACCGCCGCTGGCAGAACCGGCAGACCCAGGAGTGGGAGGAAGCGGTTTCGTTCTTCGACGTGACCTGCTGGGCCAGCCTGGCCGAGAACGTCGCCGAGTCGGTGGCCAAGGGAACACGGATCACCGTGGCCGGTCGACTCGATCAACGAAGCTGGGAAACCCAGGAGGGTGACAAGCGCTCCAAGGTCGAGATCGTGGCCGATGACGTGGCCGTCAGTCTTCGCTGGGCCACCGCTGATGTGGTGCGCAACGAACGTCCCGACGGAGGAGGCGGCGGCGGTGGCGGCCGACCCTCCGGTGGTGGGGGTGGCAACAGCCCTGGCGGCAACGCCGGACCTCCGCCCTACAACCCTGATGAAGAACCCTTCTAACGCAGAAGACCCGAGAACTCCAAGGAACAAGCGAAATGGCTAAAGGAAATTCCCGCACCAAGCGGATGAAACCCAAGGACTCCGGGCGCCGGACCAAGAAGAAGATCAGCCCGCTGTCCTCCGACAACGTCGGCTACGTCGACTACAAGGATGTCGACCTCCTCCGCCGGTTCATGTCGGACCGGGCGAAGATCCGGTCCCGCCGAGTGACCGGCAACGACTCCCAGCAGCAGCGCGAGGTGGCTCGAGCCATCAAGAACGCTCGGGAAATGGGCCTGCTGGCCTACACCAGCCGTGTCACCACGCAGCGTCGTGGCGGTCGTCGAGATGACCGCGACGGTGGAGGCCGCGACGGTGGAGGCCGCGACGGTGGAGGCCGCGACGGAGGTCGCCGCGATGATCGTCCGCCCCGCAGTCGTGACGACGACGATGACGTCGTCGAGAACGATGATGTCGGGAACGAGGTCGAGACCGACGACGTGAGCGAGACGGTGGAGGCCTGACGATGCGAGTAGTCCTGCACGAATCCATCGAGGGTTTGGGCAACCGGGGTGACCTGGTCGAGGTGGCCGACGGCTACGCCCGCAACTCCCTCATTCCCAAGGGGCTGGCCCAGCAGGCCAGCTCCGGTGTCGAGGCTCAGGCCGAGGCGATGAAGCGGTCCTGGCAGTTGAAGAATGCCAAGGACCGCGACGCCGCTGAAGAGGTGGCGAAGCTGCTCGTCAGCACCCCCATCGAGATCGCGGCCCGCGCCGGTGCAGAAGGCAAGTTGTTCGGCTCGGTGACGTCATCCGACATCGTCGAGGCGGTCAACGCCAAGGCCGGCGTCGAGCTCGATCGTCGGAT
>JAOUGG010000005.1 GCA_029857855.1 Acidimicrobiia bacterium
GACGACCTTCAGGGGGCGGAGGGCGCCGAGGTCGACGAAGCCCCGGACATGATCAGCGAACTCGGCCATCAGATCCTGCTCGGTCCGCCTTCCACGATCGGCTTCAGGCACCTCGATGGCCCCCTCGGCCGCGACCCGCTTGATGGTTGACAGACCCGAGTCCTGGCCGACAGGCGCCGCACCGCTTCGGCAGAGCTTGATGCCGTTGTATTCGGCGGGATTGTGCGATGCAGTGAGCATCACACCCGGCATGTCCAGTTGTCCGGAGGCGAAGTACAGCAGGTCGGTGGAGGCAAGACCGATGTCGATCACATCGAGGCCCTGGCTCATGACACCGTCGGCGAAGGCGTCGGCCAGTTCGGGGCCGGACGGCCGCATGTCGCGTCCGATGACGACCGCTGTCGTCATCGGCTCGACCTCGGCGATGAAGACCCCGAAACCTGTTCCGAGCGCTCGACAGATCCCGGCGTTGAGCTGCTCCGGATACGTGCCCCGGATGTCGTACGCCTTGATGATGCTGTCGAGAACGGAGATGTCAATCACGGATTCACCTATCGGTCGATGGAGCGGCGGTATGACACTGGACGCGCCGGGCACCGGGTAGCGCTTGGGGCTTGCGGGATGCACCGCCGCGGCGGTTCCAGGTTAGTGGACCGAGGTCGACACGGTGTCGCTCGGGAACTGATCAGGCGCGGTCGTCGAGGATCTCGAGCTGAGCGGCACCAGGCGCGTAGACCCCTTCCCCGGCCCATCGCCTGATGCGAAAGAGATCGACAACCAGCGCCGCGAAATCGGCGACGACCCGGACCGACGACCCAGCCCGGTTCTCGACCGCAACCGGGATCTCACGAAGCGACAGCTGATCCAGCTCGGCGATGAGGAAGAGTTCGACGTCGAAGGCGAATCCGTCGATCCGGGTTCGTTCGAAAACGACCTTGGCGATGTCGGCCTGAAATCCCTTCAAGCCGCACTGCGTGTCACGGAAATGCCCGAGCAGAACCAGATGGGTCAGCCGGTTGACCATCCGACCACCGAGTTCACGGAGCTTCCTGGCCCGAACGAGCACGTTGGTCTGCTGATGCCGCCGGCTCCCCACGACCATGTCCCAGCCCTGCTCGACCTCGTCGAGCAGGCTCAAGAGCAGCTCCGGGCGGTAGGCGAGGTCGGCATCGGTGAACAACACGGTCCGGCCCCGGGCTTCGAGGACGCCGCGTCGTACGGCCGACCCCTTTCCCCGGTTGGACGGCTGACGCAGGACTCTGGCCCCCGCCTGCTCGGCCACCTCGGGCGTTCCGTCGGCCGACCCGTCGTCGACCACCAGGATCTCGAGGTCGTCATCACCCAGCACCGGAGCCAGGGTGTCATGGACGGCTCCGATACTCGCGGCGATCCGGTCCTCCTCGTTGTAGGCCGGCAGGATCACGGTGAGACGCAGTGGCCGGTCGGGCACCGGTCGTTTCACTCGTCGCGCCAGGTCCCGTCGGACCTGGGTGAACAGAATCCACCGGTACATGAACCATCGGACGCCTGCTCCGAGCCCGATGGCCAGCATCTTGGTGAGCGGTAGGAGCAGGATCGGATTGGCCAGGACCAGGACGATGGTGTCGACGGATCCGGCGACCACGGCGGTGCCGGCGAACAATCCCGGGTTGCTGACCCACCGGGCCCTGGGGTCGCCCTTGAAGGTCAGGCGACGGTTCAGGGTGTACGCCACGGTGGCGGCGGCCACTAGGGCGACCACATTGGAGGCCACGATCGACGACCATCGTCGGGCCAGCAGGAGGAACAGGAACAGGTCGACCGCTGTTGCGACTGCACCGACCAGGGCGAACAGTCGAAGCCGGCTTCTCACGGCCGGGACACGGCCGACTCTTCGGGTGGTACCGGTCGATCGGCGGGCGGGTCATCGGGTCCGGACGCCTCCGGCCGTCCATTTCCCGACGGATCCGTCGAGACCACCGAGGCGGCCCTGGTGGTGACGCCGACCGGATCGGCAACCGGAGTTCCGACGGGATCGGGAACCGGAGTGGCGACAGGCGCCGGACGCACAGGTGGCGGGAATGCGGTGGTCGGTTCGCCGTCGCTCCCCCCGACTTCCGTCGTCGACGGCATCGGGACCGGCTCGAAGCGGGTCGACGGCTTGGACCGCCGCCGGGCCCGAACGGCGAGCGCGCCGACCGCCACCAGGCCGCACACGGTGAGCAGGTTGGCAAGCCAGTCGATCAAGGTGCGACCGTAGGAGAGACGGACCGAGGTGTCGGTCGGGACGACCGCCATGAGATTCGGACCTACGCGCCACGGCCCATCCGCACCGACGACCTTCCAGTTGGGGAAGTACGACGCCTTGACCAGGACGGGTTCGCCGACCCGGTCGACGTCGAAGCTGATGGTGGAGTCGGTTGCGCTGATGTTCGAGATCTCGACCGGATCGACCGGGGCGCCGTCGGAGGTGGACAGCGACTCACGCCGCTCCCACTCCGGAGGACCGTCCTCGGCCGGAAGAGCCAGATAGGCCGAGGGATCGTTGTACTGGTTCACGGCCTGCCCGACCCAACCGACGTCGAACCGGGTGACCGCCTCGTCGTTCGCCAGCTGCTCCGCCGTTCTCCCCGACACCACCACCGGTTCGTACGGCAGACCCTCGACGAGCCCGCTGCCGGCGACCTCGAAGATCACGAACGGTTGGGCCTCGCCGACCCGGGTGAGAGCGGGATGGGACTCCGCGGCTTCGATGGCCTTGTCGGATTGGGCCATGTAGTAGCGCACACCCATGAGCTGGAGCTGTTCGATCCCGGTGTCGATGTCGAAGCCCTGGTACGGCAGGTCGCGTTGAGCCCTCGACGGCGAGTCGGACAACACGCTCTGGTTCAGGAAGTGGAACGGCGTCGTGGCCGACGACTCGAAATACAGGCCCTCCATGGAACCGATACAGCCGTCGGTCCAGTGCGGGAGCAACATGAGCGCCATCGGCGTGCCGTAGCGATCGAGCTCCTTCGAGTACTCCCACATCGCCCGACCACAGCCGTTGGTCTCACCGACCGAGGCCATGGTGGTCACGATGTCGTGGTACTCGCGGTACGACTCCTTACGTTCGTAGCCGGAGTAGTTCCAGGCCGCCCAGCTCGGGACGGCACTTCGGGCCGAGTTGGTGAACACGAGCCACTCGTAGTCACCGTCATCGGTGATCTCACCGAACGGCATCAACCGCAACGGCATGGCCACGGCCACGAACACCGCCACAAGAGCAGCCAGCGACGACAGCGCCATCGTCGGCACCGAAGGTCGGGCAAGATCGCCGGTGACCAGCGTGGCGACGTACCGGACGACCATGGCGACACCGACGGCCGCAGCCAGGTACACCGACAGGTAGTAGAAGGGCAGGAGCCGGGCGTTCCAGAGGGGGCCCTCGCCCAGGTTGGCGACGGCGGCGGCGAACAGCAGAGCGAGGCCGCCGAAGATCATGCCGATGCGTTCCCGGGCCGCGTAGGCCAGCAGGACGCCGATGACGGCCACCGGCAACGCAAGCTTCATCGGCACCGTCAGCATCGGCCCGCCGACCTCGTCGAGCCGCTCCCAGCCCATGTCGTTGAAATACGGTTCGCGAAGGTAGAACGGCAGAAGCCAGAACGCCGAAACGGCGATGGCGACGGGCCCGACGACGAGCAGCCACCGGTAGCGGGCGAGGATGGTCGAATCGCCTGCGGCCGCGGCCACGAAGACCACGACCGTCGCCGACACGGCCAGCGCGAGGACGCCGACACCGCGACCATCGGCCACCGCCACGGGCAACATCGCCAACACGATGGATCCGGCCAGCATCCAGGATCGAGCCGTCGTGGCGCCGTCGGAAAGGCTGGTCAGCATCAATGCCGGGATCAGGAAGAAGACCGGGATCACGTGGCACAGGGCGACCAAGGCGACGACCACTGCGGCACGGGACATCCACGTGCCTCGGTCCATGCCCCGCAACGCAAGGCCGATGGCGACCAGGGTCAGGCACAGCGAAATCGAGAACGCGAACTCGCCGGCAAGCGTGGAGGTGATGTTGCCGCCGTAGATCGTGAAGTTGGTGTCGAACAGGAAGATGAACGCACCGATGGCCAGAAAGGCCGGGATGGGTTCGGGCGATCCGGCCAGCCGACCCATCAGCCACGCCGCGAGTGGGAAGGTGACGAGACCGCTGACCGAGATCAGTTTGAAAGCCACCCCGTAGGGAAGGCCGACGACAAGAGCGGCGATGATCACCAGCACGACGACGACCGGCAATCGGTTCTCCGGAGCCGCGGCCAGGTCCCGGAGGCGCTGGACCCTGCCGTTCGACCCGCGCCCGGGCGCGCCACGGCGCTCCATCAGGCTGATACCGGCCACCGCGGCGACGATGAGCCCGATCCCGATGGGCCACGGCAGACCGACGTTCAACGCGACGATGGCCAACGACGGAATCACCATGTAGAACTGATAGGCCGGAAACCCGCTGTACCAGTCGGGCGTCCAGCCGCTCAGCCGGGCCTGCGGGAGAAGATGATCCCGGAGATAGGCGGGGCCCCAGACATGAGCCCCCATGTCGCCACCCGACGGTGTCGTGTCGACGAACAACAGCGGCTCGGCGAGATCGCCGATGTTGTTGGCATTCGGCCAGTTCAAGACGGCGAAGACGAAGACCGCACAGGCCCCGGCCACGAGGAGCCCCAACCGTCCACGACGGATGGAATCGCGGGGCGCGCTGTCGCCTCGAACGGTACTACCAGGCACCTGGTAGACGATAGTAAGAAATCGCCATGTCCGTGCGGCGGGAACCCCCGGTCACGCCGAAGCGGGCGGCCGAGGACCCGATGGCCGGCTAACGCCGGCGGCCGGTGTGTTCCCCGACGTGATCGAGCGCATGCTGCAACTCGATCGGTTCACCGGCGAGCTGCCAGCGTCGTGTGTCACAGTTGTCGCAGGATTCCATCATCAGGACGTTCCCGTCGACCTCGATGTGAACGGTCGACACATCCTGGCCGCATCGGCCGCACGGCGTCATCTCGTCGAGCGTCCGACTACGAGCGGGCGCATCGGTCCGCCGGCTCTGCACTTCGTCGGCCGGGGCAGGCGTCGGCGCAGGCGTGGCAGCCGTCGTCGATAGAGGCGTTGTGATCGCGCCGGTGAGCCCGTCGGCGGGATCCGGATCCGGCTGTTGGGTCTGGTCGATGTCGCTTACCGCCGCGGCGGCATCCCCGACGGACTCGTCGTGGCCGGGCTCCGGAAGGTCGACTTCGACGTCGTCGTCATCGTCATCGTCGGTCTCGATCATCGTCGAGCCGGTCGCCGGCGGGGCTCCGCTGCGATCGAAACGCTTGCTCTGGCGCCGTCGCAGTGGGCGGGTTGTCGAATTGCCGTCGGAAGTGCTCATTACCTCTCCTGCTGGCGGCCTGGACCGTCTGCCATTCCACTCGGCACCGATTTCGGGGTGTCGACGCCATATGCGCCGCATACCCGGATTCGAGCCGCCGAGTGGTCCTCGGTTGCGAATCCTTGGGTCGGCCCGGCGGGCATGATCGTTAGCGTCGGCGACCGCTATGGGCCGCGAGGCTCATGGCCGGATCAGAGGTCGGGTGAAGCGAGCAGCAGCTGGACGACGGTGGTGGCGTTGAAGGCCATGTGGGTCACGATCCCCGGTCCGATCCGGCCGGTCGTGGCCGTCTGCCACGCCACCACCAGCCCGAACAGGGTGAGTCCGGGGATGACGACGAGCTGCTGATGAACGAGTGCGAAGATCAGGGCGCTGCCGGTCACCCCGACGATGGGCCCGGCCACGTTCGCCAGGGCGGGCAGGAAAACGCCCCGATAGAAGATCTCCTCGACGACCGGGGCCACGAGAACCACGGCGAATGTGAGCAGGACCACATCGAGCGGTCCGTCGACCAGGTCGACGATCATCCGGGCCGACTCACCGGGATCGACGTCGATGAAGCGGCCCATCAGTCCGTAGAGGAGAGGCAACGCGATCAGCTGCAGGCCGATGCCGATCATCACCGACTCGGCCGCCTCCCATCCGTCGATGATGCGAACGTCGAAGTCGGTACGTGGTCCCCGACCCAGTCGGCGGCTGATCAGGATCGAACCGGCGAGATAGGCAAGCCACAGACCGACATTGGCGCCGATGAAGACGACGAGACTCGTCGGGTCGTCGCCGAGATCCATACCGGCGAGCCCGAACACGCCTGACGCCCAAAAGGGCGAGAACAGCTGGGCGAGCACGAGGCACAGAAACGCCTCTCGGAGCCCCCAGCGAACCTCGGGCGGGCGGGCCGGCCATCCCGGCTGCAATCCACGTGCCATCGCCATCCGACGCTAGCAGCGAGCCGCGAACCCCCACCCCACCCTGTTGACCGCGACCGCCGCTCAAACCAGCGGCGGTCGCGAGTCAACATCTGCCCCAGGCGAAGCACGCCCTGGTTGCTCGGGGCAGGTTATCGCCAGGCGTCGAAGACCCGGACTTTAGGTGCTCTTTCGTCCGATCGGCTAGCCATGATGCAACCGTCGTCGACGACGATGCGAAACACCCATTGGTTCGGGCTAACCGTCGGCCCGACACGACCGACGGGTTTGACAGCGATCCGTACACGAAACCTGAAAAGACCGCCCGACTCGGCAACGAGTCGCACTCCAATTAGGCTGAAAACATGAGTCCTCAAGGGTCAACCCCTCCACCCGCCCCACCGGGCCGAAATTCCCGTATGCCGGCGCGGTCCGATTCCGGATGGCCCCGCTGGTCGGCCTGGATCGTTGTCGGCGTTCTCATCGCTCTGTTGTTCCTGGCCTCGGGCCGCAACACCGAGCAATCCGACGAGATCACATACAGCACCTTCCTGCAGGAGGTCGAGGACGGCTCGATCACGGCGTTCGAGTTCGACAACACGACCTACGAGATCACCGGTACCCGAACCGACGACACGATGTTCACCAGCACGTCGTTCACCGAGTTCTCCGCGAGCGACCGGGCCCTGTTCGACCGCAAGGGCGTCGACTACAACCCCGAAACCCCAACGACCAACTGGTTGGTCGGCCTCATCCCGCTGTTCCTGCCGTTCATGATCATCATCGGGTTCTTCTGGTGGATGGCTCGGCGGCAGCAGTCCCAGATGGGCGGCATCATGTCGATCGGCCGTTCCAAAGCCAAGACCTACTCGTCGGAGCGGCCCGGCACCACCTTCGCCGACGTCGCCGGCTACGAATCGGTCAAGAAGGAGATCAGCGAGGTGGTCGACTTCCTCAAGAACCCCGGCAAGTTCGCCGAGATCGGCGCCCGCATTCCCAAGGGCGTCCTGCTCGTCGGCCCTCCCGGAACCGGTAAGACCCTGATCGCCCGGGCCGTCGCCGGTGAAGCCGGTGTGCCGTTCCTGTCGGTGACCGGCTCCGACTTCATGGAGATGTTCGTCGGCGTCGGCGCCAGCCGTGTCCGCGACCTGTTCAACGAGGCCCGCAAGATGGGCCGGGCCATCATCTTCGTCGACGAAATCGACTCGATCGGCCGCAAACGAGGTGCCGGCCTCGGCGGTGGCCACGACGAGCGTGAGCAGACGCTCAACCAGATGCTGTCCGAGATGGATGGCTTCGAGGCAACCGAGGGCATCGTGATGATGGCGGCCACCAACCGTCCCGACATCCTCGATTCGGCGCTGCTTCGTCCCGGTCGCTTCGACCGTCAGGTCGTGGTGCCGTTGCCCGAGCTGGACGACCGCAAGGAGATCCTGAAGGTCCACATCAAGCACAAGAAGGTTGCCGACGACGTCGAGATCGGCCTGATCGCCCGCGGCACGCCAGGCATGAGCGGCGCCGACCTGGCCAACCTGGTCAACGAGGCGGCCCTCTACGCGGTCCGCAACGGCGAGAACAAGATCCACGCCAGCCACTTCGACATGGCCCGGGACCGGGTCATCATGGGCGTGAAGCGCGACTCGCTGGTCATGTCGGAGACGGAACGGGAGATGACGGCCTATCACGAGGCCGGTCACGCCCTCTGCGCCGCCCTGCTTCCCGACTACGACCCGCTCCACAAGGTCACGATCATCCCGACCGGCATGGCCCTCGGTGTGACGATGACGCTCCCCGAAGAGGACCGCCACTCGCTGCGGCGAAGCCACGCCCTCGACATGATCACCATGATGCTGGGTGGGCGCAACGCCGAGAACCTCGTGTTCGGCGTGGTCTCCTCCGGGGCCGGCGACGACCTGCAGAAGGCGACCGGTCTGGCCCGCCGCATGGTGAGCGAATGGGGCATGTCCGACAAGATCGGCCCCATGGCGTTCGGAGCCGGCGGACCGGTGTTCCTGGGTGACGACATGATGCAGTCCCGGGAATACTCGGAGAACACTGCCGAGTTGATCGACCACGAGACCCAGCGCATCCTCACCGAGCAGGAAGAGCGGTGCCGTGATCTGCTGCGCACGAACCGCACCGCACTCAACCTGATCGCCCGGAACCTCTTGGAGCATGAGACCCTAAGCGGGGCCGAGGTGAACCGTCTGATCTCAGTGGCCAACGGTGATCTCGGCGCCCCCGGCGCCGAGATGCCGCAGACCGCGGGTTCGACATCGTCGACCACCCCGCTGTCCGGCAGCTGAGGCAGGTCGTCCAGATGAAACTCGGAGCCTTCTCCGTCAGCCTGGCGGTCAGCGACCTCGCCGCCTCCAAGGCGTTCTACCAGACGCTGGGCTTCGAGGTCTTCGGCGGCGACGAGTCGATGAACTACCTGATCCTGCGCAACGGCAACTCGACGATCGGGCTGTTCCAGGGCATGTTCGAGGGAAACATCCTCACGTTCAACCCGGGCTGGGACGCCGACGCATCCGAGGTCGCCGAGTTCGACGACGTTCGAGCCATTCAGAGCGGGCTCGAGTCGGCAGGCCTCATGCTCGACCAACGAGTCGGTGACGACGACAGCGGTTCGGGGCCGGCCAGCATCGTCGTGACCGACCCCGACGGCAACATCATCCTGATCGACCAACACGTGTAGATGTCGTCCGGTGTGCCGCCACTGGCGCCGCCGGATGACATCTCAGACCCGATCGACTCAGGCCCGGCCGACCGCGTCGATCAAGTCGTCGGCCGTCAGAGGCCCGAAGAACGCCTTGACAACCACTCCATCGGCGGCGGCCACCACGGTGGTCGGCACACCGTCGATGCGGTAGCGCTCGTGCAGATCGGTGTCGGCCTGCACGGTCAGCCGCTGCACAGCGACCGACTCCGATTCGAGCGGCACCACCAGTTCCCATACCCCGGGACAGGACTCGCAGGTCTCCGAGGCGAACACCACGACGAGCGTCGGTGCAGTCGGAGACGTGAAGTCGTCCCGGTCGAGCTGCCGGGGCGCCCGGTAACTCGGGGCGCTCGGCGGATCGGGCCGGCGCCGCTGCAGGACGAGGGCGAGGACGACGGCCAGCCCCATCAGCACGATCAGGATGATCAGCCGCTCCATCGCCGCTGTTAGGACCGGACGACGGTGGGGATGGCGGGAACCACGTCGAGGCTCTCGTCGGGGAACACCGTCATCGCCTCAACCGCCACCGGAACATCTGAGGTGACCTCGATCACCCCGCCCCCGCCGGCAGGCAGAGCGATCGGCACGACCGTTCGGCCGCCTCGCGGTACGGTCGCCCTGGTCGGACCGACGAACCCCCCGTTTGTCATGATTCGAACCTCGACCGATGCCTCCTCGGGGGAGACGATGACGACCGACGTCGAATCACCGGTGACGGACACCCAGGGAACGATCCAGCGGGTCGAGAGTTGCTCCACTCCCCTACTGGTGGCCAAGCCGGCGGTCGCCGTCGGCTGGGGAAGTGGTTCACCGTTGATGTCCACAACCGGATTCTCGACGATGGCCGCATCAGCGGCGCCCTCCTCGGCGGCGCCACCCTCCTCACCATCGGCGGCGGCAGCATCGGCATCGGCCGCAGCCTCCTCGCCGGCGCCCTCCTCGCCATCGGCGGCGGCAGCATCGGCGTTTTCCTCCTCGTCATCCTCGGCCGCGGCGACCGCAGCGGCGGGATCACTGGGATCCTGGAGGGTCTTGGCCACCTGCCACCTCTCGACGACGACGGGCAGGTCGTTCTGGACGAGCACGTTCACGCCGAGTTCGTAGGGCAGCGGGAATCCGAAACGGATCGCTTGTGCCCCGATGTCGATCGTCTCGAAACTTCCGGGCCGGATCTCGCGGGTGGTCGTCACCACCCCGTACAGCGACAGATCCGCCGGATTGTTGGGCCACAACTGGATGTCGACGACCGCCGTGGTCTCCGATTGGTCGTCGATCAGGACCTCCTTGCCTTCGTCGTCGACGGTGAGCACCGGATCGTTCGGCTCGGCCGGGTTGAAGATGATGAGGCTGTGATCGCCACCCTCGTTGATGCGCCCGGCGGGCATGATCCAGCTGCTGGCGGGGCGGGCCACACCGAGCTGCAGCGCGGCGCCGTTGGCCCCGAGACTCCCGTCGATCACCTGGAGCCGTTCGGCGATCAGCCGGCCTCGTTGCGTGGTGACGATGGTGGCGACGTTGGCCTCGCTGGTGATGTTCTCACCGATGTCGATGATCCGAACCGACCGGGCGGGAACCGAGGCACCCTGCAACGCCTGGGGTTGCCGGCTGCGGGCCAGCGTGCGGAACTCGACATTGAACACCGCCGTTTCCGGGAACGGGTTCATGAGCGCCATGTACTGCTTCGAGTCGAGTTCGGTGCGGCCGCTGGCGAAGAACCAGCGGTTGGAAACCTGGGTCGCGCACGGACCTTCGGCCCGGCCGTGATCGGTGGTCACGGCGTGCCCCACAACACCTTCTCCAGAGATGATCTCGACGACGGCCCCTGCCACCGGACTCTCCTGGCTCCCGGACAACTGCACCCGCTCGGTCTGCATGGGCGCGAGCTCGATCCGACGGCCGGCACCCTGACCCTCCGCGGTGAGGATGCTGAGGTTGGCCACGGCCGAGGTTTCGGCAAGATTCGAGATGTAGATCTCATGGTCGGCGAATCCGCCCGAGTCGCTCGACCCCATCGGGCAGTACCAGGCACTGTCGAGGTGGGGAGGGTTGGACATGGCCGGGGTGATGACGTCGAACTCGATGATTTCGGTTGTGGTCGAGATCGGATCCGGCTCCGACACCCGTTCGTAGGCGAGACCGGCGGCCAGCAGGCCGAGCACGACGAAGATGAACGGCCAGCGGTTCATGCTGTCACCTCCCGACGGGTCTGGGCCAGAAGTGCCCCGATGGCGACCAGGAAGAACTGGCCCAGGATGGCGAGTCGGCGCTGCAGCCCGGAGGCGAACTCGATGACGACCTCACCGCCGGAGCCCGACGGCAACACGAGGAGTTCGTCGAATCCCGAGATCGTCTCGGTTCGCGAACCCGACGCCGCAAGCCCGTTGCTGTGCAGCGAAACGAGAACATCGGAACCCTCGGGAGCCTCGATCAGCCAGCGACCCGGTTGCTCCTGCACAAACCCGGCCACGCCCGAGGTCAGATCGACGTCGAGTGTCTCGGCGGCGGTGGTGGCCTGCGCCTGGTCGGTCGACGGGACGAGGGGTGTGACGCCCCGGCTCGACCGGTTGCGGAACACCGCCAGGTCGGGGACGCCGGGAACCCGTTGGAGGTCGAGCTGCTGGGCCAAGGCCCGCTGGATAACGTCGCCGGCGTCGATTGTGGGCCCGTCGTATGGCGACGGAGCCAGCTTCTCCGTGACCACCACGTAATCGATGCCGTAGGGGGCGAGCAGACGCCCCAGACGAACGATCTCCCCGGCCCGGGCCAGGTCGAGCTGGCGACCGATCCCGTCGGTCGAGCCCACCGGTCCGGCCTGCCAGCGACCCCAGACCTCGGCCATGCCGCCGTCGGTGACGACGTAGTCGATCCCGGTGTCGGAACGGATGGCGTCGAGCGGCAGAACGCTGGCGTCGCCGATCCACAGCACCCGGCTCTGCACCGGAACCTCGAATTCGGTGTTGGCCCGTTCAACCAGGAAATCGACCGACGACGCGAAATTCGACGACGGCGCCCGCCAGGAACCACTGAACGCACCGAGCATGCCGACGAGGAACATGAGAGCCACGCCGATGGATCCGACCGTGGCGCCGAGCTTTCGGAGCCTGAGACCGCCGCCCGACAACCCTCCGGTGGTCAGTTCGATTTCGAGCGTTCGCACACCGACGGCCACGACGTAACACAAGCCAGCGCCGGCCATGGCCAGGAGGACCTCGGGGGCCGGAACGTCGATCGGCAACCATCCTCGACGGTCCGACCAGGCGAGCCCCCAGAAGGTGATGGCGACCAGCCAACCGGTGAGGCCGATGTACAGGAGGTTCTGGCGTACGTAGAGCAGAGCCAGAACCGCCAGACCGAGCATGGCGAACGCGAGCACCCTGGGCGGGTAGGTGTTGGGAGCGAACTGGACCAGATCGAGCAGGGTCGAGAAGGACGTCTCGGGCGAGTCGGGACCGATCACCCACCGCCAGGTGAGGCTGCGGAGCAGGTCATAGCTCCACGGGCCGTGCAGGGCGACGGCGGCGACGATCGACACGACCGACGCCAGCGCCAGCTCCCTCGGCCGACCGTCACCGGTGGCCAGCGCGACGATGGTGAACACCAGCGCAGTCACCGCGGCGACCGGCACGATGGCGGGCACGAACGTGGCCACGATGGCCACCAGAAAGCCGAACCGGATCAGCCGAACCGGTTCGGTTCGGTCGGCGACACCGGGTCCGGCCGGGCCACCGGCGGCCCCGAACGGGCTGTGGCCGCTCAGCTTGAAAAGACTCGACAGCATGTACGGGGCGGCGGCCCAGACGACGAGCGCATCCCACCGGCCGGCCGAGAACATGGCCACGACGAGTGGGTTGCAGGCGTAGAGCAGGGCGGCGACCATCGCCGCCCGGGCGCTCGATAGCGGCCGCAGTGAGCGGTACATGGCAAGCGGTGCGAACAGCGCGGGCCCTACGGCCACCAGTGTCTGGAACAGCCCGGAGCCCCAGAAGAACAGCAGACGACCGACCGCTAGCACGAAGAGCGCCGTCGGGGCGTTGCCCGGTCCGCCGGTGCCCGTCGACCGCCACCCGCCGAGCCATTCCTGGAACATCGAAAGGCCGTCGGGGACGGCGGGAATCTGACCGACCGGCACGACGCCCCTGGTCAGGAGATGGCGGCTGCCGAACAGAAGCAACACGGCCAGAAAGATGCTGATCACCACCGCGTCGCGGACGTTCCCGGCGTCCTCGCCGGCGAACGACGATCGAACGGAGCCAACCAGGTCGGAGAAGCGGTCCTGGCCGGCCGAGACCTGGCCGCGGGAGAAGTTGGCGATACGGGCCGAGCCCCGCATCTGCAGCTCCGCCACCTTGGCGTCACTGACCGATCGGGTCCGGCGAACCAGGCGGCGGCGGCGACGGATGTCGTCGAGCCGCGACAGATTCCACGGGATCGACGCCATGATGTCGCGGGCCTGACCCCGACGGCCGGCGGCCAATGCGTACAGCGTCTCCAGCAGGATCAGGATGAAGGCCAGTGGGACGTAGTTGAGCATGGTGCGTCGCTCGGCGGTGACCAGAACGGTTCGGAGACGATGGCGGGCCAGCAGCCTCCGGCGCTCACGCTGGTTGACCCGTTCCTCCATGGCTTCGCGGTGGCGGGCCTTGGCTCCGGGGACGACGATAACCCGGGCGCCGGCCACGTGGGCCCGCCAACAGAGGTCCAGGTCCTCGCCCAGCACCTTGATACCGGGGTCGAAACCGCCGAGGGCGGCAAAGAGATCGGCCCGAACGAGCTGCACGCCGCCGGGCGCGACAAAGACCTCGCGGACCGCGTCGTACTGGTCCTGATCGAATTCACCCCGCTCCACCTGGTCGAACATCACCCCGAAGCGATCCGAACCCATACCGAGCTGGGCCAGGCGGCGGGAATCGTCCCAGCTCACCAGCTTGGGGCAGGCGATACCGCCGTTGTTGCGGTACAGCTCGCTCATCAGGGTGGAGACGCAGTCGGGTTCGAGGTAGACGTCGTCGTGGCAGAACAGCAGGAACGGCGAGCCGGACACCAGCTCGAGCGACTGATTGGCGGCCACGCTGAAGCCGGGATCGCCGGCCAGACGATGGAGGTAGGCCTTGGGCAGCACCTCGGCCACCCGCTCGGCGATGGGGTCGTCGCTGCCGGCGTCGACCACGAGAACCGAAAGGTTCTCGTAATCCTGCTGGGCCAACGAGCTGAGGGTCTGGGCGAAATCGGGACCGGGGTCGGACGCCACCACGACCGCCACCACCGCCGGGATGTCCCGGAGGTCCGGAGCGTCGGGGACCGAATCCGGAGCGATCGACGGAACCGCCGCTCGGTCGACAGAAGGTGATTCGTTGATGTGAGTCACGACCAACGAATGCTACTCGTTGCGGCCAGCCGAAACGCTTCATCGGTGACATCAACGACGGTGGCGACATCGGTCGCCGAAGATCCATGACCGAGGGTGGCGTGACCGACCACTATGATCACGGTGGTGAGAGCGCTCGTCACCGGTGCCGGAGGCTTCGTCGGACCCCATCTGGTCCGCCATCTCATCGATTCCGGCGATTCGGTCACGGCACTTGACCTGTCGAACGGGCCCGATCTGCGTGATCGAGAGGGCTGGCTGGCGACGGTGGCCGAGTATCGTCCGCAGGTCATCTACCACCTCGCCGGATGGAGCGACGTCGGCGGATCCTGGTCGAATCCGTGGACGGCGTTCGAGGTCAACGTGATGGGTGCCGTCGCGGTGCTCGAGGCGGCCCGGTCGGCGGCCTCGCACTCCGGTGGCCCCGGCGGTGGAGCCGTGGTGGTCATGATCAGCAGCGCCGACGTCTACGGCCTTGTCGAGGAATCCGAGTTGCCACTGACCGAGGCCCACGAGCCGAAACCGCGCTCCCCTTACGGGGCGAGCAAGATCGCCGGCGAGGAGATCGCCCGCAGCTACCACCGGGCTCACGGCCTGCCGGTGGTAATCGCCCGCCCCTTCAACCATCTCGGTCGAGGCCAGGCGTCCAAGTTCGCCGCCGCGTCCTTCGCCCGTCAGATCGCGGACCTGGAGGTCACCGGCGGCGGCGTGGTCCGCCACGGCGACCTGTCGACCCGACGCGACGTGACCGACGTGCACGACATCGTCCGGGCATACCGGCTCCTGGCGCTGCACGGCGAGCCAGGTGAGACCTACAACATCTGCTCGGGCAAAGCGGTGTCGATGCAGGATCTGTTCGACACCCTCCTGTCGTTGAGCCCGAGCCCCATCCGGGGTGAGATCGACGAGACGCTGGTCCGGCCCGTCGACTTGCCGGTGCTGCGGGGATCGCACCAGAAACTCACGGCGGCGACCGGCTGGCGGCCGAAGGTCGACCTGGCCCAGACGTTGCGCGACGTGCTCGACGACGCCCGCAGCAAACGTGACGGCGCGGCATCGACCGGCACACCCTCCTCGGTAGCGGCATCGAGCATGGCGACAATCACGGAGGCGGCAAACCCGACAGTCAGAACCGGCGGTCCCCATGAGGATGGTACGGAAACGTGAAACGCGCTTTGATCACCGGTTTGACCGGCCAGGACGGCTCCTATCTCGCCGAGTTCCTGCTGGCGAAGGGATACCACGTCGTCGGCATGGTCCGGCGCACCAGCACCGTCAACTTCGAACGGATCGCCCACATCCAGGACGACATCGAGATCGTGCAGGGCGACCTACTGGATGAGACGTCGCTTCGTCACATCCTGCGCCAACAGCAACCCGACGAGATCTACAACCTCGCCGCCCAGTCGTTCGTGCAGACGTCGTGGCAGCAGGCGGTGCTGACCGGCGAGACGACGGCGCTCGGCGTGACCCGGCTGCTGAATGCCATGCAGGAGTGCGATCCCGGGGTGCGGTTCTACCAGGCCTCGTCGTCGGAGATGTTCGGCAAGGTCGTCGAAGTCCCCCAGACCGAACAGACGCCGTTCTATCCCCGGAGCCCGTATGGGGCGGCCAAGGTGTACGGCCATTGGATCACGGTCAACTTCCGGGAGAGCTACAACCTCCATGCGTCGAGTGGCATTCTCTTCAACCACGAGAGCCCGCGCCGGGGCCTCGAGTTCGTGACCCGCAAGATCACCAACCACGTGGCCAGGATCAAGCACGGCCTGGCCCACGAGCTCCGACTCGGCGACCTCGACCCCCGCCGTGACTGGGGGTACGCCGGCGACTACGTCGAGGCGATGTGGCTGATGCTGCAGCAGGAACGACCCGACGACTATGTGATCGCCACCGGCGAAACCCACTCGGTTCAGGAGTTCTGCGAGCTTGCGTTCAGTCGGGTCGATCTGAACTGGCAGGATTGGGTGGTACAGGACGAGCGGTTCATGCGTCCGGCCGAGGTCGACCTGTTGATCGGTGAACCCGCCAAGGCCCGGGATGTTCTGGGCTGGAAGCCCCGGACCAGTTTCCGGGAGCTGGTGACCATGATGGTCGAGTCCGACATGGAGCTGGTCGGCCGCCAGCGTCGCCAGATGGCCTGAGGGATCTCGACCGTGGCGGACAAGACCGACAGCGGGCCTGATCCGAGTGTCGCCGTACTCTGCGGCGGGGTCGGCGCCGCCCGCTTCCTGAGCGGCCTCATCGAGGTCGTGGAACCGTCGTCCGTGACCGCCGTGGTGAACGTGGCCGACGACGTGACCCTCCACGGGCTGCGGATCTCACCCGATATCGACACGATCGTCTACACCCTGGCCGGCGCCCACTCCGTCGAGCGGGGCTGGGGTCTCGACGGCGAGACCTGGCAGGCCATGGAGATGCTCGGCCGGTATGGCGGCCGGGATTGGTTCAGCCTCGGCGACCGTGATCTCGGCACCCATCTGTTCCGGACCGATGAACTGAACAAGGGCCGCACGCTGACCGAGGTCACGGCGGCCATCGCCCGGGCCTGGGAGCTCGAGTTCACGATCCTCCCGGTGACGAACGACCGGCTCCGAACGATGATCACCACCGTCGACGAGGGCGAGATCGGGTTTCAGGAGTACTTCGTGCGTCGCCGCCACGACGTGGCCGTCACCGCCGTCCGTTTCGACGGCGCTGCGGCCGCCCGCCCTGCGCCCGGCGTGCTGGAGGCGCTGTCGACCAGCGACGTCGTGGTGATCGCGCCGTCCAATCCGGTGGTGTCCATCGATCCGATCCTGGCCGTTCCCGGTGTTCGGGCCGCTCTGGAGGCCCGCTCGGACTCCGTGGTGGCCATCTCCCCCATCGTCGGCGGCAAGGCCCTCAAAGGCCCGGCCGATCGGCTACTGGTCGAGCTCGGTCGACAGGCGTCGGTCGAGGCCGTCGGGCAGTGGTA
>JAOUGG010000364.1 GCA_029857855.1 Acidimicrobiia bacterium
CGTCACTTCGCCAGCTTTCGATGGTGATGGTGTTGCCGTCGGACGACTCCTCGGCGGCGTCGGCCTCTTCGGCGGCGGCGTCATCCGCCGAGCCGTCGCCGGTCGAGTCGCCCTCGTCGGTGGACTCGGTGGTCGAGTCGCCGTCAGCGGCGGAGTCTCCGCCGTCGTCGCTCCCGCAGGACGACACGGCAAGTGTCAGCGCCATCAGTAGGGCAATCCATGAGATCAGTCTCCGCATTGCGGTTCTCCTCTTCTGAGTTCGTTCCATGGTTCGTGGTTGTTGCGTAGATGAATTCGAAGCGGTGGACAGTGAGCCCTCTGACGGCTCGATCACCCTCTCCCCCAGTTTCGATCTTAGTATTGTCATTGAACAAACTAAGCTTGTCAAGGTAAAGGTGGCACCGAGCGCGAGCTTGGGATGGGGTCCACCGTGGGTGGGCGACGTCAGTCGGCGGGAGCCGCCCACGGCAGCCCGTATTCCTGCTGGAGAAGTATTGCGCCTGCTCCGACCATGGCGAGGTCCTCGCCCTCGACCGGCATGACCTGAAGGTCCGGCCGGAGAGCGGGAAGCACCCGGTTGGTCAGCGACCGTGCCACGGCGGCGGCCATCGGCTTGGCTGCGTCTCCAGGTCGCATGGCGATGGCTGTCAACGAAATGTCGAGGGCGTTGATCAGGAAGCCGACCACGGTGGCGACGGCTTCGCCGGCCTCGGCGATTGCCGCGGCCACGGTGTCGGCGCCGTAGCGGTCCTCAAGCTTCGTGATGTTCCAGTCGATCGACGCCGGTCGACGGCCGACGATGGTGTGGTAGATGGCCGCTGACGACGCGACGGTTTCCAGACACCCACGGTTGCCGCAACGACACTCCGGTCCCGCGAGATCGACGACGGAGTGCCCGATTTCCCCGGCTGCCCGATGGCTGCCTACATGAATCCGGCCGCCGAGGATGATCCCGGCGCCGATACCGCGGCCGAGATGTATGAGGAGTAGGTCGGGAACGGCGTCGATCCCGGCCGCCGGCCCGCCGGCCAACCGGTCGTAGGCTGCCACGGCGATGGCTTGGGCGTCGTTGATCACGGTGACCGGAAGCTCGACGGCCCGTTCGGTCAATTCGGCCAAAGGATGATTGTGCCAACCGAGGTTCGAGGCTTCGATGACGACACCGTCTTCGCTGATGACTCCCGGCGACGCCAGGCCAACCCCGGAGATCGGATGCGGGCTCTCGTCGATCAGCGTTGCCAGCAGCTGCTCGAGGTTGCCCTGATGGGTCGACTCTGCGGGGCCTGCCAGCGGTGCCCGCACCGATCGGCCGGAGAGATCGACGACGGTGCCGGTGAAGGGACTGGTGCTGAGATCGGCCACTACGAGGTGCCGGCCCGATCGATTGAGTTCGATCAGCGTCGGCGGTTTGCCGCCCAGTGAGGGCCCCTGGCCGGCCTCGGCAACGAGACCGTCGGCGATCAGGTCGCTGACCAGCGATGAAACAGTGGCTCGGGTCAGGCCGGTGATCCTCGCCACCTCGGCCCGGGTTGTGGTACCGCCAGAGGCAATGAGCCTCAGTATTGTCCTCAGGTTGCGACGCTTGGTGTCAGCCCGCCCGGCCTTGCGGTGCACGGAGTCCGGCCGATGGAGGGGGGGCGTACTTTGCATGATCATTAAACTTACCGTGACGTGGTGCCGTGTCAATGATCGAGCTTCGGCGGAAGAAATCGTCGACGTCGACGGCGCAGGGCGTCGTAGCATTGTCGGGAGTGAACGAGCTTCGATCGGTGCTCATCTACAGCACCTACTTCCTCCTCACCACGGCCCTCGGAGTGATCTTCGTGCTCCTCGAAGACCTGCAGTCGATCCGCCGCCACCGGATTCGGGCCGCCCTGATCGTGCAGACTCTCGTGTCGCCGCTGGCCGATCGCAAGATGAAGGTTCCGTTGGCCATCGCCGCGCTCGGTTCGGGGGTGATCGGCCCGCTCGGCCTGGCCTATGGCGGTGTGATCGGACCCAACGAGACGCTGACCTTCACCTGCGATCTCCGCTCGGTGGGATAGCTACCGTCGGGCCCGGTTCCTGGGCCTGCCGTCGGCCGGAGCGCAGGAACCGTTTGAGGCCGCCGACGGTTCGCCGGGCGAATCGGTAGAGCCAGATCAAGAAGATGATCAACACGATGGTGACCACGACCGCAATGGCGGCCGCCACCCACGGATGCTGAAACGCCAGCATCATCAGACCGATTACCGACAGATCCTCGGTGATACTGAGCGCGATGTTGCTGAAGGGCTCGGGGCTGGTGTTGACCAGCGCCCGCAGTCCGGCCTTGCTGGTGTGGCTGGTGAGCGCCCCGGCCCCGGTGAGCAGGGTCAAGACGGTCGTCACCGCCGGGTTGCCGTCGGGTAAGACGTTGAGCGCGATCAGCATCGCCCCGAGCGGCCGGATGAAGGTGTGGATGACATCCCACGTGCTGTCGACATAGGGCACCTTGTCGGCCGCGAACTCGACGACCGCCAGCAGCGCCGAGGCCACCAGCACCGGCCACGAACCGAGCGTGCCGAGTGAGTCGGGTACGAATTCGGCCACCCAGCCGAGCCGCACCAGCAGCCCGGTGACAAAGACCGTGAGGTAGAGATTGACGCCGGCCGCCAATCCGAGCGGCCCGAGAAACAAAAGCGGATCCACGGCCCCATCGTAGAGTTCGGATCGATCCAACGGGGTGGAGGTGTGGGTTCGGCACGCGCATGGGCCTGCGTCCGTCGAGGTTTGCGCGATGTTGCGCTCCAGGCACGCACAACCGCGCAGACCTTTGCCCGGCGGCGGCTACGGGTGCTACGTCTGGTGGTCTGTGTCGTCGGCGTAGGTGGCCAGCTGGGGGCGCCGGTCGATGAAGACCTCGGGATCGGACAGCTGGCGGATCAACACCGGTCCGAACTCGGCGAAGGCGGCGGCGATGCTCGGCGAGGCGGGGACGCAGTCGTCTTTCATCTCCTCGTGCAGCTCGGGCAGCTTGTGGAACGGCACCATCGGGAACATGTGGTGCTCCACGTGGTAGTTCATGTTCCAGTAGACGAACCGGCTGATCGGGTTCATGTAGACGGTGCGGCTGTTGAGCCGGTGGTCGATCACGTTGTCGGCCAGGCCGCCGTGCTGGGTCAGACCGGTCATCAGGTGATGCCATGCCCCGTACATACGGGGCAGACCGATCACCATCAGCGGCAGGATCGAACCCAGTGCGAAGCAGGCGGCGATGGTGGCGGCGTAGATCACGAGCCAGATCCGCGCCACCCGAAAGACTTTGGGACGCTCGGACTCCGGGATGTAGTCGGCCTCATCGGCGGTCAAACGACCGGAGGCATGCTTCACCATGGCCCACAGCGACTCGGGCACGTCGAAGATGCCGAGAAAATTCGGGATGATCTTGCGCAGCTTCGGCGGGCGCATGGCGATGATCTCCGGGTCGCGGCCGACGATGATCGTGTCGGTGTGGTGGCGGGTGTGGCTCCACCGCCACGCCGTTGGACTACGCATCATGCAGAAGCAGGCGATCTGATAGACCACCTCGTTCATCCACGGGGTTCGGAACGCCGTGCCGTGGCCGGCCTCGTGCCAGCGGGAGTCACCGCCGGAACCGTAGAGCACCCCGTAGCAGAAGAACGCGGCGAGCGAGATCCACCAGTTGTCACCCCAGAAGATCACCCCGACTGTGGCGAAGGCGATCATCAAACCGAGCCACAGGATCGTGTCGCGGATGGCCGGACCGTCGGAACGCTGCATCAGCTCCTTCATCCGTTTGCGGGGGATCGGGGTGCGATACCACTCGGCCTGCACCAAACCGGCTTCGACCGCCGCCTCGCTGTCGGGCCCGGTCAACGAATAGTCACGGACAACGGTTGCCACCTCGTGCTCCTTCCCGGTTCTTGAGTGTCCTAGCCTTAATCATGGCCCAAAGTCGTCGGCGGTTCGAAGTCAACCGACCACCATCGCACGACGACGCCGTCGACCGCGCCGATGAGACGCCGAATGTTTCCACGGCGATGCTGGCACGACTCACCGCGGCAAAGGCCACGACGAACTCGGGCTTTCGATGGGTGGCGTTCTTTCTGCCGACCTTGTCGGCCGCCTTCAGTGCGACGACGGCCCAGCTCACCGCGGTGCTTGGTATCGGGGAGACCGCTGGCCTGAGCGGCCTGGCCATCGGCCGCCACCTCGATCGCGGTCGGGAGCGTGTGGTGTTGCACGCCGCCTTGGTGTTGACCGCCATCGGGTCGCTCCTGGCTCTGGTCGGGAGCTTCGCTGCGTTCGCCGTCGCCTACTTCCTGATCAT
>JAOUGG010000363.1 GCA_029857855.1 Acidimicrobiia bacterium
CGATCGCTCGACCGCACCCACGATCCGGTGCTCCGCCAGGAGATCATGGAGCTGTACTCGATGCTCCAGGTCAACCGCTGGAATCTGCAGCGGGCCCGCGACAAGAACCAGCGCACCGGCGGTGAGCCCAACATCGCCAAGTTGTTCGACGGTGAGATTCACCGCCGGTTCCGCGATCTGTCGCTCCGGATCGTGCAGGCCGACGGGATGCTGGCCGGTGCGTCGTCTACGACCGACCCGGCGATCGCCGAGTTCGTGCTGCACGCCCAGGCTCCGGCGATCTACGGCGGCACCGACCAGATCCAGCACAACATCATCGGCGAGCGGGTGCTCGGCCTGCCCCGGGAACCGGGCCCGGACCGCGACACACCGTTCCAGGATCTACCCAAGAACGTCTAAACCCGCCGACCTCCACCGAACTTTGTGCCCCACACGACCCCGGAACGGGTCGTTGGCGGCTCAAAGTTCCTGGGGTCGGGTTAGTCTCCGAGTTCGATCCGGACCCGCTTGTTGCCCTTGCCCTTCGACTCGGTCTTGGTGACGGTGAAGGTGCCGACCTCCTTGGTCGATGCCACGTGGGTGCCGCCGTCGGCCTGCTTGTCGAGTCCGACGATGTCGACCACCCGGATCTCGGTCACGAACTCGGGGATCAGGTTGACCTTCGTGCGGATCAGGTCGTCGTCCGCCAACGCCTCGGAGCGGGGGAGGAAGCTGACCTCGATCGGACGGTCTGCGTCGATCTCGGCGTTGACCAGGTCGGTGATTCGCCCGGCGAACCCGTCGGGCAGCGGATCGAACTCGAAGTCCATCCTGGCCTTCAGCGGCTCCATGTTGCCGCCGGTCACCGACACCCCCCACTCGTTCCAGATGACGCCGCACAGGATGTGGAGCGCGGTGTGGGTGCGCATCAGTTGGTGGCGCCTGTCCCAGTCGATGGCGCCCTCCAGAGTGGCGCCGACCTCGAGCGCCCCGGCACCGGACGCGGCGTCGAGCGTGTGCCAGACGAGGCCGCCCTCCTTGCGTACGTTCGTGACCGTCGCGCCGGCCAGAGTGCCGGTGTCGTGTGGTTGGCCGCCCCCGGTGGCGTAGAAGGCGGTCCGGTCGAGCGCGACCGCCGGCCCGGAACCCTCGTCGGTCCGTGTGTCGATCACGGTGGCGGTGAAGTCGCGGAGGTAGGCGTCGTGCAGGTGGAGCAGATCGGTTTCGGGCATGACCCCATTCAAGCGGCCGTGCTCCTGATTGCCATGTGGCGTTCGCGGGCGAAAACGAACGAAACTGACCGTTCTCGCCCGCGAATGGCCCGAGGGCGTCAGGTTCAGCTCGCCGACCTGGCTATCCCGTGCGCTCGACGTCGCCCTTCGGGGTGAGGAACTGCCGGATCAGCGGCTCGTAGTGCTCGAGCGGATTGCTCTGGTACGACGCGTCGAACGCGGTCTGGTCGTACAGGTGGCAGAACTCGGCGGTGTGGTCGAAGTGTGGCGAGTCGCGGAACTGCTCGCGGGCGTTGCCGTCCATGCCGATGTAGTCCCAGAAGTAGTAGCCCTGGAACACCCCGTGATTCTTCACCATGAAGTGGTTGGCCTCCGACACGAACGGTTTGAGGATGCCAGCGGCGATGGAGGGGTGGTTGTAGGGCGAAAGAGTGTCGCCGATGTCGTGGAGGAGGGCGCAGAGGATGTACTCGTCATCACGGTTGTCGCGCTCGGCCCGGGTCGCGGTCTGGAGGCTGTGCTCCAGCCGGTCGACGGGAAAGCCCCCGTGGTCGAACTGCAGATCCCGCAGCAGGCCGATGACCCGGTCGGCCACCATCGACTGGGTGATGGTGAGTTGGGGGACGATCATGGCCCAGTCCTCGGCCGTCGACTCCTCGAACTTGGTGAACGAGGCCCGCGCCTGGCTTGAGGGCGCCGTCTGAGGGGGGTGCGTGTCGGTCATCGACTCATGATCCCATGCCGTCCGCCCATCCACCAGATCATGGGCGGCCGGCTCAGCCGGCGCAGTGGTCGAGGCGTCTCGGTGTGGTCTCGTCGAGAAGCTAGGCCTTCTTGGCCGGGTCGGGTGCGGGGGTGGTTTCGGCCGGTGCGGCCTTCAGAGTTGGGCTCGGGTCGTGGAAGACGATCGCCGCGCTCGACGCGTAGGCCCGCCAGCGCTCGGCCTGGGCCGAACGTCCCGCGCCCGGCGTGGCCCGGTACAGGCGCAGGGAGGTCTGCGGACTCAGCGGGAAGCCGCCGACGGCGTCGCGGATGTGCGGGGCGAGCACGTCGTTCGACACCAGCGAGAAAACCCCCGACCCCGCCTGCAGACGCCACAGGCGTCGGTCGCCCCACGGATCGTCGACGAGGGGCACATAGTACCGGAGCACGGTGTGTACCTTCTCGTACCGGCCGACGAGCTGTTCGAAGTCGCCGACGGTGTTCTTGAGCTGGGCGAGGGTGCGCTCGGTGGCAGCGGTGCTGCGCTGGATACGACCCCGATTCCACCACCAACCACCGGCCACGGTACCCAGCACCGCCAGCCAGGCCAGCAAGGCGGTGGTCACCGGCGACATCTGCCCGATCAGGCCGACGAACAGGATCAAGGCCAGGAGACACGCCCCGGCGATGAATCCGTTGCGGCGTTGCAGCGCAGTCTCCTCCCGCAGCTCGTTGGTGTGATTGCGTGACTCGGCGTACATGGCGAACCCCCGCTCGACCTGGTACTCGAGGTCGACGAGGCGGGTGTGGTTGAGCGTCGACAGCGACCGGCCGAGGTTGGCCAGACGGACCGGGTCGCTTGATTGGACGGCGACCGCGGTCACGCCGTCGTTGTTGCCGACGGGTTTGACGGTGGCGTGATCGAGCGGAGCCTGCCGCACCGGCGACTCGTCGGGCTCATCGCCCGATCCGAGGACGACGCCGGGGGTGAGAGACCGCGTGTCGCCGGTGGCGCCGCCGATCGAGACCGTGAACCCGTTGATGAAGCCGAGCAAAACCTCGGTGTCGGCGTTGCGACGGCGGGCGAGGTTGATGGCCCGCCCGACGTCCATCTCGAACTGGTGCATGTCCGACAGATGACGTCGAACCTCGAGGAGGAGGCGGTGGCGGACGCGGGTGTGGGCCACACTGCCGCCGGCCAGGTCGACCACCTCGTCCTCCACGAAGTCGAAGCTCGGTGGGAACCGGTGGAAGGCGTCGTGCAGGTGGTCCTCGGCGATCCTGATGTTGTCGGCCACCAGTTCGAGATAGCAGGCTTCGAGGTGGGTTTCGGAGTGCCACTCCAAGCGGTCGAGCGCCTCCCGTACCGATCGCTGCGCCCGCTCCAGCTCACCCATGTGGCGGAGGCATTTGGCCTGCACGAGGTGCCCGAGCCCGGTGGCGGCCCCCTTCGGTTGATCGTGTTCGTAGACCCTGGTCGCCACCTCGATGTGGCGGAGCACCTCCTTCCAATCGGATCGTGAGGACGCGGAGGTCATGAGAAGGCGACCGAGCCAGTACCGGGCCTTGCCGTCGAGGGGTCGCATCCGCACGACCCGGTTCAGGTGGAGCTTCATGACGTTGGCGGCCCGCAGTTCGAAGGCGAGGCAGGCCTCGTTCCAGTCGTCGTTGGCCCGCTCGACGAGGCTGGCCGTCCCACTCTCGGACCGACGGAACGGCAGGCCCATCACCCATCGGTCGAGCTGGTTGATGCGGTGGTCCTGCCAGTGGTCGTCGAGCGAGACCACCAGCTTCTCGCCCAAGGCGACCAGGGCACTCGTCTGCTGGGTGCGTCCGGTCTCGTTCAGCCACTTGACGAGACGATCGTGGATGACCTCGTATTGGAGGGCGTCGGCCAACTGGTCGAGCGTGCCGATCGTGTGATGGTCACGGAGTTCGTCTTTGAACCGGGACAGGCGTTCGTCGGTTTCGACACCCGGCGCCGCGATCTGCTCGTAGACGATGACGTCCCGGCCCTTGCGCACGGCGGCCTCGTACTCGGCCTGGATTCTGGTGCGGTGGTCGCCGGGGATCGTCGGGCCGCTGCGGCTCCCGAGCAGCAGGAGGAGCAGGTCGGCCTCCCCGGCCCTGGTCAACGACTCGCTGATCGGTTTGACGGTCGCGCCCTCGTCGAGGTTCTGAACCTCGACGGGCACGTCGAGTCCGGACGGCAAACCCTGGAGGAGGCGGCGCAGGTCGCCGAAGTCGTCGAGCGTCGACGAGACGTACACCGACAGCGCAGGCATCGGCGGCGGTGCGCCGTCGGAGCCGAGTGGTGCGAGATAGTCGCCGAAGTTGTCCACACTTCCCCCGAATCAAGATGGTGCCAACGATCCTACTCGCGGACCACTGCCGGGGCG
>JAOUGG010000488.1 GCA_029857855.1 Acidimicrobiia bacterium
ATCGTGGTGTTCGAGCGGATCGGCTGGAAGGAGGGCGACTACCAGGTGTGCACCGAGAGGCTGCTGGCCGACGGTACCGGATTCGTCGTTCCGAGCCGGCACGACGGCCGGCCCGTCTTCCGGTTCTGTTTCATCAACCCCCGGACCACCAGCGCCGAGATGGACGCCATTCTGGCCGCCATGGCCTGACCCCGCCCCGAGTGGTCAGGGTCAGGGTTGCGGAGTCGACGGTGCCGTCGACAGGAGTTCGTCGAGCAGCCTACGGGTGACCGACGTTGGCGACTCGTCGCCGGCCTCGACCTGCTTCAACAGCGCCTGGCCCGTCGACGAGGCCAGGAGGTTGCTCACCCGACGTTGCAGGGCCTGCGCCAGCCGGGCCTCGATCTCGGTACGGACCCGATGGCGACGGCGGTCGACGCGACGGCCGCTCGATTCGAGGAACGACAGATGGTCGGCCACGGCGTCGAGCACGTCGGTCGCTCCCGTTCCCTCCAGCGCGGAAGCCATCACGATCGGAGGTCGATAACCGATCTCGGCCTCCTGACCGGTGACCTTGCTCAGGTCGAGCATCAGCTCCAGATCGCGGCGCACGTCGGTGGCCCCCGGACGGTCGGCCTTGTTCACCACGAACACATCGGCCACCTCGAGGAGACCCGCCTTGTTGGCCTGAACGGCGTCGCCCATCCCGGGCGTCGCCACCACGACCGCAGTGTCGGCCGCCCCGACGACGTCGACCTCGACCTGGCCGACACCGACCGTCTCGATGATCACCGGGTCGAAACCGAGGGCGTCGAAGAGGCGTACCGCCAACGGCACGGCCAGGGCCAAGCCGCCGGAGTGGCCCCGCGTGGCCATCGATCGGATGAAGGGCTTGTGGCGCACGGACTCGGCATCGCCGTCAGCGGTCACCGACGGTGCCGACACCGCATCCTGGCTTCCTTCCATACGGATTCGGTCGCCGAGGATGGCACCGCCGGTGAGAGGTGACGACGGATCGACGGCCAGAACGGCCGGCCGGCGGCCGGCGGCCACGAGATGCGACACCAGTTCCCCGACCAGGGTCGACTTCCCGGCACCCGGGGCGCCGGTAATGCCGACGATGTGAGCCGACCCGGCGTCGGCGTGGGCCAGTTCGCTGACCGTGTCGGCATCGGCGCCCCCCCGCTCGACCCTTGTCAGCAGCCGGCCGACGGCGAGCCGATTGCCGGCGCGGGCGTCGCGGTAGAGGTCAGGGATCGACGGTTTCGTTCGGGTGGTCATCGGCGCGGTCGGTCGCCCGCTCAGGACGCGTCGGCTTCGGCTGCGATGACGGCGTCGCGCACGGCCTGGGCCACCTCGGCCGCCGAGGCTCCAGGACCCAGCACGGTGG
This sequence comes from Acidimicrobiia bacterium, assembly GCA_029857855.1. Classification (GTDB taxonomy): domain Bacteria; phylum Actinomycetota; class Acidimicrobiia; order Acidimicrobiales; family SZUA-35; genus JAHELU01. The sequence continues at coordinate 1,370 of JAOUGG010000488.1, forward strand.
CCACGCCTGCGTCGAGCAGGGTCTGCACGTCTTCCTCGGGGACGATCCCGCCCACCACGACCGGTGTGTTCATCCCCGCTGCGGCGACTGCCGACACCATGGCCGGGGCCAGGGTCAGGTGACCGGCGTTGTGCATCGACAAACCGATCGCATCGGCGTCCTCCTGCTCGGCGGCCGTGACGATCGACTCGGTGGTCTGCCGGAGGCCGAGGTAGATCACCTCCATGCCGGCGTCGCGAAGGATACGGGCCACCACTTTGAGGCCGCGGTCGTGGCCGTCGAGGCCGAGTTTGGCCAGAACGATCCGGAGCCGGGCGTCCTGGGTCGGGGTCAGCGCCGACTCCGCGGCCGTCTCCCGGTCGGCGGCGGCCGTCGTCTCGGTGTCAGCGCCCTCGGTCTCTCCCACAGTCATCAGAGTACCGGCCTAAATGATCGCTTTCTCCACGTAGGTTCCGAACTCGGCCTCCATGGCCATCACGATCTCCTCCAACGTGGCGTAGGTGTGCACGGCGTCGAGGATCGGGGCCATCAGGTTGGTCGTCGGCGATGCGGCCGCCTCGGTCACGGCGGCCAGGGCCCGGCCGACCGCGTCGTCGTCGCGGCGCTGCTTCACATCGGTCAAGCGCTTGAGCTGCATCTCCTCGGTCTCGGCGCTGATGCGGAGGAGGTCGCCTTGGCCGTCACCGCCGTCGGTGAACGCATTGACGCCGACGATGATCCGCCGGCCCTCGTTGACCTCCCGCTCGAAACGGTAGGCCGAATCGGCGATCTCTCCAACGAAGTAGCCGTTCTCGATACCGGCGTACACCCCTTCGAGGATAGAGCCGTTGCCGAGGTCGTCGAGGTGGGCGAAGATCGCCTCGGCCTGGCGCTCCATCTCGTCGGTCATCCACTCCACGTAGGGGGCGCCACCCAGGGGATCGGCGACGTTGGCCACGCCGGTCTCGTGGGCGACGATCTGCTGGGTCCGCAGGGCGATGCGAGCCGCCCTCTCGGTGGGCAGGGCCAGGGCCTCGTCGAACGAATCGGTGTGGAGACTCTGGGTGCCGCCCAGTGCGCCGGCCAGCGCCTGGATGGCGACCCGGGCGATGTTGTTCTCCGGTTGCTGGGCGGTTAGCGACACGCCGGCGGTCTGGGTGTGGAACCGGCAAAGCATCGACCGCTCGTTGGTGGCCCCGTAGCGTTCCTTCATCCACCGGGCCCAGATGCGGCGGGCGGCCCGGAACTTGCCGATCTCCTCGAAGAAGTCGGAGTGGCTGTTGAAGAAGAAACTGAGTCGGCCGGCGAACTCGTCGACGTCGACGCCCGCCGCCACCGCCGCCTCGACGTAGGCGAACCCGTTGGCCAGGGTGAACGCCAGCTCCTCGGCGGCGGTCGAACCGGCCTCCCGGATGTGGTAACCCGAGATCGAGACCGGATGCCAGCGGGGCATCTCGGCTGTGGTGAAGCGGATCATGTCGGTGACGATGCGGACCGACGGGCGGGGCGGATAGATGTACTCCTTCTGGGCCTGGTACTCCTTGAAGATGTCGTTCTGGATGGTGCCGGCCAGATCGGCTCGGGCCACCCCGTTCTTCTCGGCCACCGCCGCGTACATGGCCAGGATGATGGCGGCCGGACCGTTGATGGTCATCGAGGTGGAAACCCCGGACAGATCGATCCCGGCGAACAAATCCTCCATGTCGGCCAGGGTGTCGACGGCCACGCCGGCCCGACCCACCTCACCGAGCGACCACGGCGAGTCGGAGTCGCGACCCATCAGGGTCGGCATGTCGAATGCGGTCGACAGTCCGGTCCCGCCGTTGCGCAGGATCGCCTTGAACCGGGCGTTGGTGTCCTCGGCCGTTCCGAACCCGGCGAACATCCGCATCGTCCACAAGCGGGACCGGTACATCGATGGGTACACGCCTCGCGTGTACGGATACTGGCCGGGATAGGGCGGATCGCCGTAGACCGGGTCGACCGGAACACCGGACATGGTCTCGAACGGAATGTCGCGGAGCCGGGCGGCCTCGTAGGCCTCCTGGTACCGCTGATGTGCCTCGGAGGAAGGGTCGGGAACAGCGGCGTCTACCGGCTTGGCGTGGTCCGTCATGGCTCCAGTATCGCACAGCCCACCGTCGGCCTCTCAAGCGGCCGATGCCGAAACCACCCGCTCGAAATTCGGAGAACGGATTTCAGACGGATTGCCGGCGGATGCGGTGGGCTTCCAGGCGGCCGATCAGTTCGCCGACGGAATCG